>JAUMXS010000101.1 GCA_030528965.1 Eubacteriales bacterium | reverse complement strand
TAGGAAAGAAAAAGTCACCGGAGGTGAGGCAGGAAGAAATTTGTAAGGGTTCTTTACTCCGGGGGACGGGAGGTGTATAATAAAGAGAACAGGGCCGGGAGCCGGAGAAACCACTTTCCGATTCTACTGATAATGGCCTGTCAGAAGGGATGGAGCGGTCGAAGAATGACGGTGCGGACATTCAGTGAAAAGGAAACGGAGGCGCTTGGCGAGCGTCTTGCGAGGTCACTGCCGGAAGACGGTGCTGTGGTGGCCTTATACGGGGACCTTGGTGCGGGCAAAACGGCGCTGGTGCGCGGGATGGCTCGCGGCCTGGGCGTGAAAGACGCTGTAGTGAGCCCGACTTTCACCATCGTAAACGAACACGCCGGTGAGCGGGAGCTCTTTCATTTCGATATGTATCGTCTGAGCGGTGCGGATGAACTTTTTGATATAGGCTGGGAAGACTATCTTGCCAGAAACGGTGTATGTGCCGTTGAATGGAGCGAGAATGTTTCCGATGCCTTTGATGGGACGGAAATACGTGTAACCATCGAAAAATGCAATGAATCCGAGCGGGCTATCACCGTGGAAGGGGTGGAACTGTGCTGATTCTGGCTCTGGAGTCTTCGGCTGTTACGGCCTCTGCGGCCTTATGCCGGGATGGGAAACTGTTGGGGCAATATACCCAAAACTGCGGACTGACGCATAGCAGGACCCTTCTTCCGATGACGGAGGCTCTGCTTAAGAATACGGAAACCTCCCTGCGCGATGTCGATGTGATAGCTGTGGCGCAAGGGCCGGGTTCTTTCACCGGGATACGCATCGGTGTATCGACGGTAAAGGGACTGTGCTGGGGAGCGGACAAGCCTGCTGTGGGCGTATCAACACTGGAAGCCATGGCGTGGAACGGCCTTTGTGCGCCGGAAAATGCCATTATTTGTCCCGCCATGGATGCGCGGCGCGGGCAGCTGTATAATGCCCTGTTTACGATAGAAGACGGACATCCCGTCCGGCAGTGTCCGGACCGCGCCATCGCGGCAGCGGAACTGGCGCAGGAACTTGGAGGGGAAACACGTCCGGCCTTTGTGCTGGGTGACGGCGCGGAATTATGTGCCGCTGCGCTGGAAGCGGCCGGCGTCAGAACTCTGCTTGCTCCGGAACCGGTCCGGCGTCAGAATGCATGGGGCGTTGCCATGGCGGCACCGTATCATGAGCCGGAATCCGCAGAGACACTTTTGCCGTCCTATCTGCGGCTGTCGCAGGCGGAGCGCGAGCGTCAGGCCGCTATGGAAAAAGAAAAACAAGGCGAATGACCTTGTTTTTATTACGGATGAGAATTTTCAGAAAAACAGATATAGGAGAATTGATATGAGTGAGCTGCATGTTTTTGACCATCCCCTGATCCAGCATAAGCTTTCCATCCTTCGCGACAAAAAGACGAGCGTCAAGGAGTTTCGGGAACTGATCGGCGAGATCTCCATGCTGATGTGTTACGAAGCCACGTGGGATCTTCCTCTCGAGGAGATCGAGATCGAGACCCCGGTCGCAAAGGCGAAGGTCAAGCGAATTGCCGGTAAGAAGCTGGCCGTTGTGCCTATCCTGCGCGCCGGCCTTGGCATGGTGGACGGCATGGTCGCGATGATCCCCTCCTGCAAGGTGGGACATATCGGCCTGTACCGTGACCCGGAGACGCTGGAGCCTGTGGAATACTACTGCAAGCTGCCCACCGATATCGCGGAACGCGATGTGATCGTGGTGGATCCGATGCTTGCTACGGGCGGAAGCGCCGCGGCAGCCGTTTCTTTCCTGAAGAAGCATGGCTGCAAGAACATTAAAATGATGAACATCATCGGTGCTCCCGAGGGTGTGGAGACCATGCAGAAACTGCATCCGGACGTGGATATCTACGTTGCCGCGCTGGATGATCATCTGAACGATCATGGATACATCGTTCCGGGCCTTGGTGATGCGGGCGACCGTATCTTCGGCACGAAATAATTGATTTAACGGCTGTTACCGTTTCTTGACTACGGAAACAGTCTCTATACCGTAGGCTTCGAAAAGGGAAAGTGCTTCCGCAGGAATGATCTCTCCGCCAATGACGATCGGGACGGCGGGGGGACAGGAAATGGAGGGAACTGCGCAGATTCGCCCGGCTGCTTCTTTTGCGGCAACATTTTCCCGCGGAGCCAGCAAAGCTTCCCGAGCTGTCATTACTTTGGCTGTCGGAACGAGCCGGTGTGTTTCTTCTGCTACCTGCGGGAGATCGCACCGGCTTTCCGCTGCCCTCTCAAAGGCAGCGACAACACGGCGGAAATCGAGATCTCTTGTTTCCGCAGAAACCATTAAAACCAGAAATTCATCATCATAGAATTCGGGTTCCACTTTTTCCCTGCGCAGATACTTAGCCAGAGCACGACCGGACAGGCCGTGCTTTTTTCCGTTTATTACGACTTTCAGGGGCTCGCTGTCTTCCGGCTCGAAGTTCAAATGGGAAAGACTTGCCTTGAGTGCTTCCGTTTTCCGAACGCAGTCCGCCAGCTTTTCGCGGTAAGTTCCGGCCAGATAGCGGTTGCAGAGATCAAGAGAGGCGAGGATCAGATAAGACGGGCTGGTGGAGGCAAAAGCCGCCAGCATGGCACGCGCATTTTCCGTGAACCGTTTTTCAGCATGAGGGGAAACGTGAAGATAGGATCCGCCGGTGAGAACAGGGAGCGTTTTATGCGCGGAATCGCAGCACATATCGGCGCCCAAAGCTATAGGGTGTCTGGAGGGGGATAAGAAAGCAAGGTAAGCACCGTGGGCATTGTCCACGAGCAGGGGAACGCCGTATTCACTGCAAATGATCGAGATGCCCTCTATATCGGCCGTCTGCCCGAGATAATCCGGAGAGGTAAGATAAACCGCCGCAGGTTTACGGTCGGCGGAGAGAAGGGCGCAGCGCACATCTTCCGGCGAAAGGGGACAGGCGCAGAGGTGCGCGGATCGCGATGGATACAGCCACATTGTGTCAAAGTCCAGCCAGGCGCTGGCATAAACAAAAGCCCGGTGAACATTCCGGGCAGCAAGGATCAGCGGACGCTGTCCGTCCGAACGATCACAGACGAGCGCAAGCATAGCCCGGATCGAAAGGGACGAGCCCTCCGCGGAATAAAAAGTATGTGCGGTCCGGAAGAGAGAAGAGGCATTGTCTTCGCTCTCCCGGATGATACCGTTTGCGTCATACAGAACGTCGGCGCCGTGAATTTCAGTTATGTCCAGCGGTTCCGGACCAAGAAAGGGCACTCCTTTGTGTCCCGGCATATGAAACCGTGAAGTATCGGAGTCGGCGTAGGCGCGGACGAAATCAGCAATGGGCGTGTTCATATAGCCTCCGTGTCCTGAAGAGCGACCTGAAGCATAATGGCGCATTCCAAGCGCTTTTTAAAGAGCTCACAGCCGTACGTGTAAACACCGCGGATATCGCCGGTGGCATGGAAAGCGTTGGCAGCACAGCCTCCGGCGCAGTACAGACGCGCCCAGCAGTCACGGCATTCCGGTCGGGAGTAGATGTTGCAGCTGCGGAATCGTTCCTGGATCTCCGGCTTCGTGATGCCTGTGCGGATATTGCCTATGCGGTATTCCGGCTCTCCCACGAACTGGTGACAGGGATAGAGATCGCCGCTGGGGGTGACGGCCATGTATTCCGTACCAGAACCACAGCCCGCGATGCGCTTGTAAATGCAGGGGCCGTGTTCCAGATCGAGGATGTAGTGATAGAAAGTAAAACCGCGCCCCTCTTTTTTCCGCTTCAGCATTTCTTCTGCCAGACGTTCGTACTGCTCAAAGAGAACGGGCAGATCTTCCTCCGTCAGGGCACAGGGGTCATCCGACGCACAGACAACAGGTTCCATGCTCAGTTCCGTGAAACCGAGATCGGCCATGTGAAGAATGTCGTTGACAAAATCCGTGTTATGATGCGTATAGGTACCACGGACGTAATAGGATTTGCTGCCGCGTTTTTCCACCAGACGCTGAAAGCGGGGGATAACGAGGTCATAACTGCCCTTTCCGGCGTGGTCAACACGGAATCGGTCATGCACCTCCCGGCGGCCGTCCAGACTCAGGACAACATTATGCATTTCACGGTTGAGGAAATCTATCGTATCGTCATCCAGCAAAACGCCGTTTGTGGTGAAGGTAAACCGGAAATTTTTCCCGTGCTCCTTTTCCACCTCGCGTGCGTAGGCGACAAGACGGCGGACGACATTCATGTTCATAAGGGGTTCGCCGCCGAAGAAATCCACCTCAAGGTTTCTTCTCGTACCGGAATGGGCGATCAGAAAATCCAGGGCCTGCTTTCCGACCTCGAAGGACATGAGGGCCTGTTCGCCCCGATATTTTCCCTGACCGGCAAAGCAATAGGAGCAATTCAGATTGCAGGTATGCGCCACGTGCAGGCAGAGTGCCTTGACGA
>JAUMXS010000100.1 GCA_030528965.1 Eubacteriales bacterium | reverse complement strand
TTGGGTGACATTGCAAATACCAACGCCCGTGACCTCTCGGAGGCGCTTTCGGAGTTGGGCATCAATGTGTTCTGGCATACTGCGGTGGGAGATAATCCGGAGCGCCTGACGGCCTGCGTTGAGGTCGCCCGAAAACGCGCGGATCTTATCATTACAACGGGCGGTCTGGGACCGACCTATGATGATCTGACGAAGCAGACGCTGGCAAAGGCTTTTGGCATGGAAATGTATTTCGACGAAGAAATTGCCGAAGGCATCCGTGCGTGGTTTGAGGAGCGTCGTCATATCCGCATGTCGGAAAATAATCTGCAGCAGGCGTATCTGCCGGTGGGCTGCACGGTCCTTCAGAACGACTGGGGAACGGCCCCGGGCTGCATTTTTGAGAAAGATGGTGTTCATGTTGTCATGCTGCCGGGCCCCCCGGCAGAGTGCATTCCGTTGTTCCGTCACCGGGCAGCGCCTTATCTGCGCAAACTGTCCGGAGCGGGACAGATTCTGTCCCACAGCCTTCGGATTTATGGCATGGGCGAGAGCACCATGGAGATGATCCTGCGGGAGCAGATGCAGGCGATGACGAATCCTACGCTGGCGCCGTATGCCAAGCAGGGCGAGGCCATGCTCCGTGTCACGGCACGTGCCGACACGGAGGAGGAGGCAGAGCAGATGATCCAGCCGGTCCTGGAGGAACTCCGCGGCGTGCTGGGCGATGTGATCTATGGTCAGGACGTGGCAAGCCTGGAAGAAGCGGTCAATGCACTTCTCAGGGAAAAGAACAAGACGCTTACGGCGGCAGAGAGCTGCACGGGCGGGTATCTGGCCAAGCGCATGACGGATATTCCGGGCGCGTCGCAGCATTTTCTGGGCGGCGTGACCGTATATACAAACGAGGCGAAGGTTCGGCTGCTGGGACTTGATCCCGAGGAGCTGGAAAAGAACGGCGCTGTGAGCGAGGAGACTGCCGCTGCACTGGCGAAGAGAGTGCGTGAAGTTCTGGGATCCGATCTCGGTGTCGGTATCACAGGAGTTGCCGGACCGGACGGAGACGGCGTACACCCCGTGGGAACGGTATTTATCGCGGTTTCCGATGAAAGCGGTGAGACAGTCCACAAAAAGGAGTTTGGCAGCGGACGGGAACGTACGCGTCATGTTGCTGTCACCCATGCACTGGATATGGTGCGCCGCCGCCTGTCAGGCCTGAGCCTGTAAGAACCCGATGATCCCGGCCTGCCCAAACGGCCGTCAGGAGAAAGACGGTATGACAAGGCGGGGAGGAAGGAAAACCTTGCTATGAAGAGAATTCGGCTTACCGCAGCTGCCCTGATCGGGGCAGCAGCGGTTTTGCTGGCTGTGGTTTCGGTTGTGCTGTGTGCCTATGCGCGCACAGCGCCGACGCGGATCCTGTCCGATGTCGGTGATCCTGCCGCTGTCACGGCTGCTTTTTTTGACGCGATCTGCGCCGGGGACTACGATACGGCCCGTGCCTGCGTGGATAATTGCGGAGAACTCGGCCCAGAGGATGTCCCGGAGGACGAGAGAACGAGACTGTTTGATACTGCCCTGCGGGAGAACTATGCCTGGAAGTCAGACGGTGTCTGCACCATACAGGGCGTGGAAGCGCTGCAGACGGTGGAGTTTACCAGTCTGGACATGCCTGCCATAACTGCCGGCCTGCGAAACGAAATCATGGTTTTGCTGGAACGGTATGTGGATGAAGCGCGCCTGAGCTCGGATATCTATGATGAAAACGGCGCATACCGCACCGAAGTGGTGGACCGTGCCGTTTTGGAAGCGGTGAAGTCTCTGCTGAAGGATGCGCCTATGCGGACGGCGGAACTGACCGTGAAACTCCGTCATACCGGCGGAGAATGGCATGTTGTCTGGGACGATGCACTGGCTTCTGCCCTGAACGGCGGAGCGGTATCCGCCTGATAGTATCAACCGATACATACTTCCGGGATCTTCCGGAGCTTTTTTAATGCACAGATAGGAGGCGGGTCCAGCTGGAAAACGCCAAGAATAATGCCTCAAACGATCTGAGATGGCTTCTGCGGATGCCTTTGGCCCTTGCGGGCCTTGTGATGGCAGGAATATTGCTGCTCCTGTTGGCAGTGTTTTTTCCTGCGGACAGTCGTGCCGCAGGGGAGAAGATACAGCCCGAGCTTTCCGATAAACTGGATATGTATGTCCACAACAGCATCAGCAATGCCTTGGATGGGATCTATCCCATTGAGAAGGTATATCGTCTGTCCGAAAACGAGCTGGTTGCACCCGAACCGGACCAGAGCCGGTTTGGAAGTACTGCTGACCCGCAGGAGATGCAGAAAGTTCTTACTGCGGCTTCGGAGATTTTTGACGGACAGGAGTTTCGGTTTACACCGGAAAAGGCGCTCATGCCCGGTACGGAGCTGCGGTATTATATGGACGAGACGATCGTAGCGCTGACCTGGCAGGAAGTTATTCAGAACACGGTATACAGTTTCTCTGAGATCCGGATCGCGCACCCCTCACAGTTCCGGCGGATGTTTACCGGGGATTCGTTCAATTCCGGTATTCAGAACCGCAGTTCCGACATGGCTGCCAGCGTGAATGCCGTTGTGGCCATCAGCGGAGATTTTTATGCTTTCCGCAGCCATGGCATCATCGTTTATCGCGGTGAGCTGTACCGGAATGCGGGGCAGTATATTGACACCTGCTTCTTTGATACGAATCGAAATATGCACTTTGTCCGTGCCGGGGAACTGACCCGGGAAGAGGATGTTCGACGGTATCTGGAAGAGAAGGATATTCTGTTCAGTGCGGCCTTCGGGCCGGTCCTTGTGGTGGACGGGGCTGTGTCTCTGCCCGGTTATTATCCGATCGGAGAGGTGGAGGATCGCTACGCGCGCTGCGCCATCGGCCAGTATGGGGAACTTCATTATCTGCTGGCCACGGCAAACACGGGAGGGTATTACACCAATGCTCCTACCATCGCGGAACTTGCGGCGGTCATGCAGGCGCAGGGCTGTGACAAAGCCTACACTCTTGACGGCGGACAGACAGCTACGCTCGTCATGAATGACGTGCGTGTGAACCCCGTGGAATACGGTTCGGAGCGAAACATCAGCGATATCATCTATTTCGCCACGGCCCTTCCCAATATCGAAGGGAGCGTGGAAGCATGAATGATATTGCCTTTGTATTCGGGAATGTCTATATTCACTGGAGCGGCATTATTCTGGCGCTGGCCGCAGCCTGCACGATGCTTATGACGATCTCGCTTCGGGTCTTTCAGGAGCGGGAGGTACTGAGCGCGGTGCTGCTTGCGCCGCTTGCTCTGGTTTTGGGGCTTTTTTTCGGGCGGCTGGTACATTGGTACTGCCGCTATGAGCAGTATGAGGGCCTGTTTGCGGCGCTGGTGAAGCTGTCGGGCGGCTTTTCTCTGGTGGGTGTGTTTTTTGGCTGCCTGCTCGCGGCGCTTATTCTGCGGCTTTTGCGTGTGACGGATAATCTGCCCGCTCTGCTGGACTGTCTGGCCCCCGCAGGGATGCTCGGCATCGGCGTGGGACGGCTTTCCGCGCTGTTTACCTCGGTGAGCCGGGGGAAGATCCTGATCGGGGAGGGCTTTTTCCGCCGCCTGCCGTTTGCCGCTGAGCTTGTGAATACTGCCGGGCAGACGGAGTGGCGTTTTGCGGTGTTCTGCGTGCAGTCCATCGTGGCTTTCGCGGGCTTTGCGTTCCTGACCAGAGTGTTTTACCGTACGCGCGGCCGCGCCATGAAACGGGAAAACTGGAAGGACGGAAACGTGTTTCTGCTTTTCCTTATGTTCTGGGGCGCGACCGAGGTCGTGCTGGACAGTATGCGGTATGATGCGCTGTTCCTGCGCAGCAACGGTTTTGTGAGCATGGTGCAGGTCGTCGGTGCGGTTTCGCTGCTGTTTGTGCTGGTGATGTACAGCATCCGTTCCGTACGGGCAAACCGTCTGCGCATCTGGCATTTTGTCCTTTGGGGACTTTTCCTTGCACTGCTGGGCGGTGTGGGGTATATGGAATATTACGTCCAGCGCCACGGGGATGAATACCTCCTCTGCTACTCGGTGATGAGCATGTGCATGGCGGGCATCGTGGCGGTGATCATGAGCATGTACCGCACCACGGCGCGCGGGCGTGAGATGCGCCGCGGGGTGGTTTCGGCTGCGGAAGACCCGATAGAGAATGACTCCGTGCCGGAAAACACCGCGGGCAAATCGACCGCAGATGAAAAGACGGTCGGATGAACACATTTGACGGATAAAGAAAATATATTTGGGATATAGACGGAAGAGGAGGGAGACGGGAAATGCCGGAATTTCATGTGGTGAGCGATTATGCACCGGCCGGTGATCAGCCGGAGGCTATCGAAAAGCTTGCCTGGGGTTTGGAACAGGGCTTCGAAGAGCAGACGCTCCTCGGCGTCACGGGCTCGGGCAAGACTTTCACCATGGCGAACGTG
>JAUMXS010000014.1:14506-17836 GCA_030528965.1 Eubacteriales bacterium | reverse complement strand
AATTTGTCGGCTGTGATGACTGCCGCGGCGAACTGCACCTGACCTGCACGGAATGCGGCAGGAGTTTTCATATGGATCACGCCCTTGCCAAATCCATGCAGGAAAGCATCATGCAGTCGGACGGTTTTCAGATCGACAACAGCAAAACAAATCTGTACGGCACGTGCAAAGCATGCAGCCGCAAATAATCCGAAAGGGACAGCCACTATGAAAAATCACAAAGCAAATCGTCCCCCGCAGGCTGTCTCCCGTTTTCTGTTCTCCGGAAAACGGAATCGGTATGCTGCGCTCATTTTGACCATGCTTCTCGTCATCGGTCTTTTTTCCGGCTGCGGCAATGACAGTCCCGCCCCCGCTGAGGACAAGCTGAAAATCGTTACCACGATCTTCCCCGAATACGACTGGGTCTGCCAGATCCTCGGCAGCCTTGCCGATAACGCAGACGTCACCATGCTCCTCGACAACGGCGTCGATCTGCACAGTTTCCAGCCTTCCGTGGATGATATCATCCAGATCTCTGCCTGTGATCTGTTCATCTATACAGGCAGTTCAACGGATTCCTGGGTGGATGCGGCACTGGCAGAATCCGTAAACAAGGATATGGTCGTCATCGAGCTCACAGAGGTGCTCGGCGAAGCCGTGAAAGCCGAGGAGATCGTCGAAGGAATGGAACATGACCATGCGCACGAAGATGAGCATGCGCATGACACGCATACTGATGACGGGCAGGCCGAAGAGCACGCAACCACCGGCCGGAACGATGAACACATCTGGCTCTCGCTGAGAAACGCCAAAACGCTCTGCGCCCACATCGCGCAGCAGCTCGGCATGCTTGACCCCGAAAACGCAGCCGTTTACGCAGAAAATGCCGATGCCTATATCGCCAGACTCACCGCGCTGGACGAGGAATACCGGCTTGCCGCGGAGAATGCCGAATATGATACACTGCTCTTTGCCGACCGTTTCCCCTTCCGCTATCTGCTGGATGACTACGGACTGCATTACTATGCCGCTTTCCCCGGCTGCTCCGCCGAATCGGAAGCCAGCTTTGAGACCATCGCTTTCCTCTCCGGAAAGGCTGACGAGCTGGGACTTCCCGTCATTCTCACGACGGAAGATGTCTCGCACAACCTCGCCCAAACCGTACTGCAGAACACGCAGCGAAAGGACCAGAAGATTCTGGCTCTCGATTCCATGCAATCGGTCACCGCGGCAGAAATAAAAGACGGCAAGAGCTATCTTCTCGTCATGGAAAGTAATCTGCAGGTCCTGACAGACGCTCTGGGCAGAAGGGAATAACGAAAAATGGCGCTTCTCACCTGTCAAAACGTAACACTGGGTTATGAAAATACCAAAGTCGTGGAAAACCTCAGTTTTGAGATCCGGGCCGGGGATTATCTGTGCATTGTCGGAGAAAACGGTTCCGGAAAAAGCACGCTGATGAAAGCCATTCTCCATTTGAATGCGCCCATGTCCGGCAGCATTCAAACTGGGGACGGTCTGAAAGCCAGCGAGATCGGGTATCTGCCTCAGCAGACGGTGGTACAGCGGGATTTCCCCGCCTCCGTCCGCGAGATCGTCCTGTCCGGCTGTCTGAACCGTCTCGGGCTGCGCCCTTTTTATAACAGGAAAGAAAAGCAGCTGGCCGAGGAAAATATGGAAAAGATGGGCATCTCCAATCTGGCAAACCGCTCGTATCGGGAACTGTCCGGCGGTCAGCAGCAGCGTGTTCTGCTGGCCAGAGCCCTGTGCGCGACGAAAAAGATGCTCCTGCTGGACGAGCCTGTAGCAGGCCTTGATCCCAAAGTGACCGCAGAAATGTATGCGCTCATCGAAAAACTCAACCGTGAGGACGGTATCACGATCCTCATGATCTCTCACGATATCGCCGCCGCCGTGAAATATGCCACCCACATCCTCCACATCAGCCATGAACCGCTGTTCTGGGGGACCCGGGACGAATATGTGAAAAGCGGTCTGGGAAAAGTATTCGCCGAACAGGAAGGAGCCGGAGAAGAATGATCGATAAACTGGCTCTTTACTTTCAGTATCCCTTTGTCCGCTACGCCATGATCGTCGGTATTTTGATCTCCCTCTGTGCCTCACTTTTGGGGGTCACGCTGGTTCTGAAGCGGTTCTCCTTTATCGGCGACGGTCTATCGCATGTGGCTTTTGGGGCCATGTCCGTGGCCGCTGTCCTGAATCTGACCGACAACATGCTGCTTGTGCTGCCCGTCACGATCCTCTGTGCTATCGTTCTGCTCAGCGGAGGCCAGCAGGCAAAAATCAAGGGTGACGCCGCGATCGCCATGCTCTCCGTCGGTGCGCTGGCGCTCGGCTATCTCATTATGAACGTGTTTTCCACGTCTTCCAATGTCTCCGGTGACGTCTGCACGACCCTGTTCGGCTCCACTTCCATCCTGACGCTCACGCAGTCAAAGGTCTGGATGTGCGCCGTGCTTTCCGTGCTGGTGCTTATCATCTATGTGCTTTTTTATCACAAGATCTTTTCGATCACCTTTGATGAGCCGTTTGCCATTGCGACCGGCATCCATGCACGAGCCTATGATCTCATGCTGGCGGTGATCATCGCCGTCATCATCGTGTTGGCCATGAATCTCGTCGGATCTCTGCTGATCTCCGCACTGATCATCTTCCCCGCCATCTCTGCCATGCGGCTCTTTACCAGTTTCCGCGCGGTCATTCTCTGCGCCGCCGTACTCTCCGTGTTCTGCGCAGTGCTTGGCATTCTGATCTCCATTCTGGCAAGCACTCCCGTCGGCGCTACCATCGTCGCCGCCGACATCGCGGCTTTTGCACTTTGCTCCGCTGCAGGCAGTCTCAGGAGGAGCTGAACCCAATTATATTTGAAACGGGTCCCGCAAAAGTGCGGGACCCGTTTTTTTCAGATTATCACAGTTTATTACAGTATTCTTATAGTATCAGATACAGACACAGATCCACCGCAATGGCGCCCAGCACGCACAGCATGACCGGGCATTTCTTCCATGCAAGGAAGATCGCCGCCGCCCCGCCGAGGATACCGACGATCGGTCTTGACGCATCCGTCCGGAAAACGCCGGGGAAAATGAGCGCTGCCATAGCCGTGTAAGGAATAAGTTTCAGGAACTTCTCCCCTTTCGGGCTGAAATGCATCTTGTCTATCAAGACCGCCGGGATGGCGCGGGGAATATAGGTCACCAGCGCCATACCCAGAAGCATAAGGAAGACGGTCGTACTATTCATTATTGTCTTCCCCCTTCTTTTCTTCATCCAGATCAACGAAAAACACGCCTGCGAAGGCGCAGAGCAGCGTGGAGAGTATCAATG
>JAUMXS010000014.1:0-14496 GCA_030528965.1 Eubacteriales bacterium | reverse complement strand
CAGCTGGAGTCCATGAAACAGGACAGGATCGTATTGCAAACAGCAGTCAGCACCACGAGTGCTCCGAGTTTCCCGTTTGAACTTAATCCGGGCACCAGGAGCCCGATAAACATGGCATACAGCGCGATGCCGAGACTCGCCGTAAGGACTTCCGGCAGGAAATCCGAAGTCACGGCTCCAAGCAGTGTCCCGACATTCCAGGACAGATATGTAACCGTAATGAGTCCCAGGAAAAAGGGGATCGTACAGTGTTCCTTCTCCTCCGTTGTGAAGATGGCGAAGGACTCGTCCGTCACGCCGAAAGCCGCCAAAAGTTTTACTTTCAAATGTCCCTCCGGCATTCGGTTGATCACACAGGTGCTCATAATAAGGTGACGCAGATTCAAAATAAAGGTGGCAAGGATAATGGTAATGATACCCGCCCCCTGTGCAGTCATGCCCACCGCCATCATCTGGCTCGCGCCGGCAAAAACCATTGCGGACATCCCGCAGGTCTGCAGAATGCTGAATCCCGCTTGTCTGGCCATAATGGCATAGGCGATCCCAACGGGAATAAAGCCGAGCACAACCGGAATTCCCGCCCGGGCGCCTGCCAGATATTGTTTTTTCCCGGCCCCTGTTTTCATCGTTCTCCCATCCTCACTCGTCTTCCATGTTTCAGACAATCATACATTTGCCCTGTATGCCTTGTCAAGATTTGATAACAGGAAAGACCGCCGCAGAATCTGCGGCGGTCTTTTTTAGAGGTTTATCCCGGGTCAGGGCTGGCCGGAATATTTCTTCCGGGCCTGCTGGATCTTCTGCTGCTCGGCCGGCTCGACCTGATACCAGCCATTGGACTGCAGACTGCAGAAAATATCCGCCTGGATGCGATGTTCCTCATCCAGAATGTTCAGGAACGCGCCGCGAAGCTGCTCGTTGACGCATTCTCCGGCAAAACTGTTATAGCTGCCGGCGATCTGCTTCTGCGAGATCAGGCCGTCCTGGAGAAGTTCCTTCTCGCTCATGATCTGAGCGCATTGATTCGGATTGGACATTAATGTGCGCCTCCTTACTGCAGGAAGTTCACGAGCGTATTATAATGCGCCCGGTGTTTGCTCGCAATGGCACTGAAGCTCTGCTGAATACGGGTATCATTGCAGAGGCAGGCCATGGCTTCATACTTTTTCACGAGAGTCATCTCGCTGCCGATCTGGTCCTCCAGCGCAGTGAGCTCTTTCGATGTGAGATTTGCCATAAAAAGACCTCCTTCATGTTGGGACGCTTCTAGTATCCCGCGAAGGAGGTCTGATATGAATGGAAAGATCATAGGATTTCCCCATCTTTTATCTCAAAAACCAAATAATGCCGTCCTTCGATCACACGGCGTTCCAGCGGACGAAACAGGACCAGCCCGTCTTCCGACGTCGGAAGCGCCATAAATTCCCGTCCCTGCCATGAGGCCGTGAGGCTCCCATCCCAGGCGCGCCGCCACAGGACTTCCTCTTCCTTCTTTGGGGGTTCTTCTCCGCCCGCGCAGGCAGACCTCTCATCATCCACATGAACGGCTGCACCGCTCTGTGCAGTCACATCCGTCATTTCCCCCTTTGTCTCGTTCGGTTTTTCCTCCGGCGCCGGCAGGCTGATCAGCGGTTTCTGTTTCACCCTCTGCCCCGCAGGTCCGGCGTGAGTAATTCCGGTCGGAAACGAGCGCATAGCCATGCGCGACAGACTGCGGCGCAGGTGCAGTTTCCCGCCGCCGGGCACCATCACGCCGAGATAGCCTTCCCGTCCGTTCTCCCCGTAAACCGACAAACGCAGAAGCTCTCCCCGATCCTGACAATGTGCCTCAAACACTGTCATAAGTCCATGCTGTGAGACGTCCAGAACCCCTATCCTCTCTCCTTTGTACTGAATCGGCACCCGCAGGTTCCATCCCTCCCCAATAAAAAAATGCTCCGTTTCATAGTATGAACGGAGCATTGTCTTTATACTTTATTTGTTTTGCGGTCTCACGCGATCGTATAAGGCCCACGCACGAGGAGCATTGTACCGGACGACTGGGCAAGGAACCCGCCGCCGTCCGATGTCACCATATATAAATGATTCTGCGCCAGCGAAGCGCCGCTGGCCTGCGTTCCGCCGCCGGTAGAATCGATCAGCCCGGAGGCCCCGCCCACATACTTGACCGAGCCCTGCCGCATGAGAACTTCACACCCGGTGTCACAGACGATGCCCTGTCCCTGTTCCAGTGTCAGAACAGAATACGAGCTTCCCGTACCGCCGCCTTCCATGCTGTCCTTCAGCTCGGTGACTTCATCGGACAGTTTTTCCTGAAACTGTCCCATAAGATTTGGAGTCAGGACCTTGTCCAGGTAACTCAGCGTCACCAACGGATCGGATTCGGTCCCGTACCCGGAGCCGGCATAGACACCGACGCCGGCGGCCGTCACCGCAGTCAGCACAAAGGCAAAGATCAGAGCAATCGTTTTACGTTTCATATGTACTTCCTTTCCCGGCTCCCCCGCACCGGGGGAGCCGGTTTCTCTTTCGCATTATGGCAGGGATTTCCGCCGGCCTTCAAAGCCGCAGAAACCATGTCTGCGTTCTTTTCGTTTGCCCGTTTTCAGGTCGGCCCGCCGAGGCCGAAGCTCACGGCAATGGCATTGTCTACCTGATTCATAACGGGTTCGGGCAGTTTTCCCATCCGCTCACGCAGACGGGATTTATCCAGCGTGCGTATCTGCTCAAGAAGGATGACGCTGTCGCGCGTCAATCCGCAGCTCTGGGCATTCAGTTCGATGTGGGTGGGCAGCCGCGCCTTTCCGACCTGGGAAGTGATGGCCGCCGCAATTACTGTGGGGCTGTGTCGGTTACCCGTATCGTTCTGGACGATCAGCACAGGGCGCGTTCCGCCCTGCTCGCTGCCCACAACGGGACTGAGATCGGCGTAATATATATCGCCGCGTTTGACCGTGTTCATTCTATGCTCACTCTCCGATGAAGGATAGTCGCCCACTACATACTATGTAGGGTCGCGCTATCATTCTCCCACACGGAGAGAGAAAATATACACGCCTGTTCGAATCGCCCGCAGGAATGCACATTCCAGTTTATGCATTACACTGTCTTTCTGCCACAAGAACCGTATCCCATTCCCGGAAAACATTTTTTGTTCCGGAAAATACTTATTCGTTGATATATACGCGCGGAACACGCCGGGAGACCGAACAGACCATCTCATACGAAATGGTCCCGGCCAGCGCCGCCTGTTCATCGACCGACAGCTCCGGTCCGAAGATCGTCACGACATCACCGGGCTGAACATTGTCCAGTTCCGTCACATCCGCCATGCACATATCCATGCAGATACGTCCGACCTGCGGTACACGTTTGCCGTTCACCATCATTTCCATCCGGTTGGACAAGCAGCGATGCAGTCCGTCCGCATAGCCGACAGGAACGACTGCCAGTGTGCAGTCGCGGGTGGCCGTAAAGGTTCGCCCGTAGCTGATCGTATCGCCGGCGCGGTGCTTCGTGACCGCCGCTACGCGGGAGCGCAGCGCCATGGCGGGCTTCAGGTCGAGGCCCTTGCGGTCGCCGTTATAGTACCCATAGGTCAGAAGTCCCGGCCGGACCATATCCAGACCATACTCCCGATAGTTTACCACAGCACCCGAGTTTGCGCAATGCCGGATCGCCAATTGCCGCCCGGATGCCTCCTCCAGCAGTTTTATCGCAGCGGCAAATCTGTCATACTGTTCATGCGTATATTCGACACCGTCCGGCTCGTCCGATACGGCAAAATGCGTAAAAACGCCCTCGGCTTCAAGGTTGGGCAGCGCCATAATGCGCACCGCAGCCATGAGTCTCTCCTCTTCCGCAGCGCGGAACCCGACGCGGCCCATGCCGGTGTCGAGTTTCAGATGAATGCGCAGAGTTTTTCCCGCGGAAAGCGCCTGCGACAGTTTAAGGCCCTGTTCCTCGGAATCCACAGCCTGTGTCACGTCCAAATCGGCAAGCATATCGGCATATACCGCCGGGGTAGGCCCAAGGATCAGAATGGGCTTAGTGATCCCGGCTGCGCGCAGCTGTGCAGCTTCATCGATACAGGCCACGCCGAAGTATTCCGCTCCCAGCGCTTCCAGCCGCTTTGCGACCGGAACGGCTCCATGCCCGTAGGCATCCGCCTTTACGACGCCCAGAAACCGGCACTCCGCCGGGAATTCGCGGCGGATCACTTTATAATTGTTTTCAATCGCACCGAGATCGATCTCGGCCCAGGTTCTCTTTTGTATATCCAGCATGTCTTCAGACCTCTTCTTTGTACTCCGTATTCCATGCGATGAATTCACAGGTAACGACCGTTTGTCCGTCGACGGATAATTCCGCATGCACGGGCATGAGCGGTTCTCCCTCCATCCACACGGTCAATTCTCCCCACTCGCAGGCCAGTTCGCATACGATCTGCGTCACTCCGTCCTCACGTACCGCGGCAGAGGACAGGAGATGCCCATCCCGTAAAGCCTTCGCTGCCAGCGGCAAAACGGCGGCGGGACTCATTCCGGCGCCGGGAAGTTTTCCCAGTTCCAGAGAGACTCCGTCATACTCCAGAAAAGCGGTATCGTCCGACATGCGCAGCGTCACTCCGGCCAGCACTTCCGGCGCCGTAAGCTCCACGCAGGTCTCACCGTCTTCCCAGCGGGCCGTTGCTTCATACCGCAGAACGTTTTCCCCGCTGTCGGCAGCGATCTTTGCCGAGAAAGAAAAGCTCTCTTCCTCCCGGAGTTCTTCCTGCCAATCTTCAAATTTTTCCTCCGCCTGCACGCGGCCGCAGCCGCCCATCAGCAGAAGGCTCATCATTAGTGCGAACAAAATCGTCCGCCGCATGGGTCACCTCACCATATTTTTTGAAATCAAAGGAATATTCCCGATGATATCCGAGGGGGTCATACCGTATTCGCCGAATTCAGCTGCACAAAGGTCGCCCGCAGCGCCGTGGATCCACGTACCCAAAGTCACCGCTTCACGCAGGGGAAGCTGCCCCAACAGTGCGCCAATGATCCCGGCCAGCACATCGCCCGATCCGCCCTTTGCCATACCGGGGTTACCGGAGGTGATAATGACCGCCTCACCGTCCGGGAAAGCACAGACGCTGCGATGCCCCTTCAGCACAAGGATACAGGCATTTTCCGAAGCAAAACGCCGGGCGTCGCCGACACGGTCCCCGGTAAGCGTTCCGCCGAGGCGGAGAAATTCTCCCTCATGCGGTGTGAGGATGCAGGGCTTTTTTGCGCGGCGAAGGATCGACAGGTCATCGGACAGCGCCCAGAGCGCATCCGCATCAAGCAGAATGGGCACGGTCGCTTTTTCCACCAGACCGCAGACAAGACTGCGGATCCCGTCGCTCCGTCCGATCCCCGGGCCAATGACGACATGGCTGCAATCCTGCAGACGGCTGCACAGTGCCGGCAGAGCCTCGGCTGACAGACGTCCGTCCTCATCACAGGGCAGCGGAAAAGGCATGGCCTCATCGTTCTTGACGGCAGTGATCTCGTAAATGTCCCGCGGAACTCCGAGAAACACGAGTCCCGCTCCGGCACGCACAGCGGCCCGGGCGCAAAGGCTTGGCGCTCCCGTATATCCGACGCTTCCGCCGATGATCAGAAGCTTTCCGTAATCTCCTTTATGGCTCACAGCGGGGCGTTTCGGAAGGATGGCCTCCTCCCCGGTGATCACGGATATTCCGCAGCCGGCGTTGGAGAGCAGTTCCTCCGGGATCCCGATATCCACGACATCCACACGGCCGCAGCAGAGGCAGCCGGGCGCGGAATAATGTCCCGTCTTGGCACGGGAGAAGGTCACGGTGCGCACACAGCGAACAGCTTCCCCGAGTATACGGCCCGTATCGGCCTCTACTCCGCTGGGAATATCTGCCGCGACAACAGGCGTTCCCGCCTCGTTGATCATCTTCACGGCGGCAAGCCCATCCCCGCGGAGATCCCGCTGCAGACCGATCCCGAAGATGGCATCAATAACGACGCCGGCACTCTTCAAAGCCGCCGGAAGCGTGGGATCATCCGCGCAGAAATCTTCCAGCGTTCCGCCCATTTTCCGGAAACGCCGTTCCATTTCGCTGCAGTCATCCGACATCCTGGCACGGTCTCCGACGAGCAGAGCACGCACGCGCACATTCCTCCGCTGCAGATAAATGGCCGCCGCCACTCCGTCGCCGCCGTTGTTGCCGGGGCCGCAGAAAATGACTGCGCTTTGATTTTCCCCCATCACTTCCAGCGCCGCGCGCGCCACATGGCCTGCGGCATTTTCCATAAGGAAGGTCGAGGGAATACCGTATACATGGATCGCGGTGTTATCCGCGTCATACATTCTTCGGGAATCGGAAAGTTCCATGAGATCGTCTCCCGTCCTGTGTTTTATCGTATTATATTATTTCCCGAAAAATTAGTCAATTTTTATCTTGCGAAAAACACAGAGGATGGGTATAATGAGCTGAATGAATATTGTATATTCGCGTTGAACGGAAAAATGGCGGTAAAGCACCGCGGCAGAGAGTGGACGTCGTTGGCTGGGAGCGTCCTGCGAATGCCGCCGCCTGGTTCGTCCGTGAGCGCCGGCTAATCCCCGGCGGGTGCGCCCGTTACCGCGCATGAGTGCGGCGCTTTGCGCCGAACGGCGGGTGGTACCGCGGAAGGCAGTCCTTTCGTCCCCTGGGGATGAGAGGACTTTCTGTTTGCGCAAATTTAGAACTGCAAAAGGGGTTTCTGAGACGATGAAAGAAATTTTGGAGGAGCTTCGTATAAGCTCTCGGGAAGCAATCAGCCAGGCAGACGGGATCGATGCGCTGGAAGCGCTGCGCGTCCGTTACCTTGGCAAAAAAGGTGAATTGACCGCCATCCTCAAGCAGATGGGACGGCTCTCCGCGGAAGAACGGCCCATCATCGGCCAGCTCGCCAACCAGATTCGTGCGGAACTGGAAGCCGAACTGGACGCCCGTCGTGATCAGCTGCGGGAACAGGCCCTGGAAGCAAAACTGCAGGAGGAAACGCTGGACGTCACCATGCCCGGCGCCCCTGTCATGCTCGGCCGCCGTCACCCGCTGAGCCGTACGCTCGATGAGATCAAGGAAATCTTCATCGGCATGGGTTTCTCTATCGTGGAAGGCCCGGAAATCGAACTCTCCTCGTATAACTTCGATAAGCTTAACACGCAGGAAGGCCATCCCGCCCGTGACCGGCAGGATACTTTCTACTTCAACGATGACGATACGCTGCTGCTCCGTACCCAGACTTCTCCTGTCCAGATCCATACGATGGAAACCACTCCGCTGCCCATCCGTGTCATCTCCCCGGGACGGGTATACCGCAAGGACGAAGTCGACGCTACCCACAGCCCCATGTTCCATCAGGTCGAGGGTCTGGTCGTGGATCGCGGCATCACCATGGGCGACCTCAAAGGCACCCTCAACACCGTCCTTCGCCAGCTTTACGGTCCCGGCACGGTCACGCGTTTCCGTCCGCATCACTTCCCCTTCACCGAGCCCTCCTGCGAAGTAGATATCCAGTGCTTCGAGTGCGGCGGCAAGGGCTGCCGTGTCTGCAAGGGCGAGGGCTGGATCGAAGTTCTCGGTGCCGGCATGGTTCATCCGCGCGTACTGGAAGGCTGCGGCATCGATACGCAGGTCTATTCCGGCTTCGCTTTCGGTATGGGTCTGGAGCGACTGGCTATGCGCCGCTTCGGCATTTCGGACCTCCGTCTGGTGTTCGAAAACGACGTGCGCTTCCTCGAGCAGTTTTAAGGAGGGGAAAACATGAAACTTTCTAGAGAATGGCTTGATGAGCTGACTCATATTACCGTATCCGATAAAGAATACTGTGACCGCATGACCATGTCCGGTTCCAAGGTCGAAGGCGTGGAGGTCACGGGTGACGATATCAGCGGTGTCGTTGTCGGCCGTGTGCTGGAAATGACCCGTCATCCCAATTCCGATCACCTCTGGATCTGCCAGGTGGATGTGGGTGGCAAGCAGCTTCAGATCGTAACGGGCGCGCAGAACGTGCTCGTCGGAGATCTGGTTCCCGCCGCTCTGGACGGTGCCGAGCTTCCCGGCGGCGTGAGTATTCGCGCGGGCGTTCTGCGCGGCGAGGAAAGCGCGGGCATGCTCTGTTCCGTACAGGAACTCGGTCTGGATATACGTGATTTCCCGCAGGCTGCCGAAAACGGCATCTTCATCCTCTACCGTGAAGGGGATGAAAACAAGGAACTTGCCGACGCGGTCCCGGGACAGGATATTCACGAAACTCTGGGTCTGGGCGACAGCGTGGTGGAGTTTGAAATCACGAACAACCGTCCCGACTGTCTTTCCGTCATCGGCCTCGCCCGTGAAAGTGCCGTGACCTTCGGAACGGAACTTACTCTGCATACTCCGCAGATCAAAGGCGGCGTTGACGATATCAACGACATGCTGACCGTTCAGATTGATGATTCTTACCTCTGCCCGCGTTATACCGCCAAGATGGTCAAGAACATTCACATTGCCCCCTCTCCGCTGTGGATGCGCCGTCGTCTGCGCGCCGCGGGTGTTCGACCCATCAACAATATCGTTGACATTACGAACTATGTCATGCTCGAGTACGGTCAGCCGATGCACGCCTTCGACTACGCCTGCGTGGGCGGAAAGAAGATCGTTGTGCGCCGCGCCGCCGCGGGTGAGACTCTGCAGACTCTGGACGGCAACGAGCGTGCCATCACTCCGGACATGCTTGTCATTGCCGATGCCGAAAAGCCCATCGGTTTGGCCGGCGTCATGGGCGGCTTTAACAGCGAGATCACCGAAAACACAAATATGATCGTTTTCGAAAGCGCAAACTTCAATGGCACTTCGGTCCGCAAGACCAGCATCGCGCTCGGCATGCGTACGGATGCCTCCGGTCGTTTCGAAAAGGGCCTCGACCCCATGGGGACCGTCCCGGCTGTCGAGCGTGCCTGTGAACTGGTCGAACTTCTCGGTGCCGGTGAAGTTGTCCGCGGCACCATCGACGTAGTGGCCGCCGAACCGGTCAAGAATTGCGTAACGCTGGATCCCGACCGCATCAACGGCCTTCTCGGCACCAATATCGACCGTGACTTTATGGAAAAAACCCTGAAGTCTCTCGGCTTTGTGCTGGACGGCGATACCATCATCTCCCCGAGCTGGCGCAGCGACGTGGAAGGCTTCGCCGACATCGCCGAAGAAGTCGCCCGTTTCTACGGCTATGACGTCATTGAACCGTCCCTGATGAGCGGCAGCACGGCGGAAGGCGGCTACACCGACCGCCAGAACTTTGAACGTGACCTCGGCGCTCTCTGCCGCGGCATGGGCTTCTTCGAAATCATCACTTACTCCTTCGGCAGCCGTACGGCCTGGGACCGTATCCGTCTGCCCGAAGATTCTCCGCTGCGCAATGCTTACGTCATCCAGAACCCGCTGGGCGAGGACAGTTCCGTCATGCGGACGACCTCTCTCCCCTCCATGCTGGATTCTCTGGGCACGAACGCCGCCAAGCGGAACACCGATGTCCGTCTGTATGAGCTGGCAACGATCTATCTTCCTCAGGAAGGTCAGATTCTGGCGGATGAGCGTTCGATTCTGACGCTTGGTCTTGCCGGCGGCGGCACCGATTTCTTTACGGTCAAGGGCTGTGTTGAAGCGATCCTGCGCGGTCTGCGCATTCCCGGCGTCCGCTTCACAGCCGACCATAACAATCCCTCCTACCATCCCGGCCGCTGCGCGTCCATTACTGTGAACGGTGTCCGTCTGGGCGTCATGGGTCAGGTACACCCCAAGGTCTGCGAAGCCTATGGTCTGGAAGGGGATGTCTTCACCGCCGAACTCGACATCCGCGAAATGTTTGCTCTGCGCGCGCCGGAACCGGTCTACACGCCGCTGCCGCGTTATCCGTCCATCAGCCGTGATCTGGCCGTCGTGTGCGACAAGGAAATCGCCGTTGCCGATCTTACCGACACGATCATGGCCGCCGGCGGAACCATCCTCCGGGATTGCCGTCTGTTCGACGTCTACACCGGCGCACCCATCCCCGCGGGCAAACGCTCTCTGGCCTTCTCTCTGACGCTGCGCGCCGATGACCAGACTCTCACGGATGATCATGCCGAGGAAACCATGAAGAACATCCTGAGTTCTCTGGAAGAAAAATATGGGGCAGTGATCCGCTAAATTCCGACAGAAAAAATTGTAACGGAATGGTAATATTAATCTGCTTTACAGAAAAAATATATTTGCTATAATAGAGGTGCTTTGTTAAATAATTGTTCTATCTCGGGGGTGATCTGTTATGGAGGACGTTACCAGAAAATTCACTGCTATCGACAACAAAACGGAGATCAAGGAGATCCTGTCCTCTGTGTACAATTCCCTCGTGGTAAAGGGATACAACCCCATCAATCAGTTGGTGGGCTACATTCTGTCGGAAGATCCCACATATATCACGAATTATAACAATGCCCGCAGTCTGATCTGCCGGCTGGACAGAGATGAGCTGCTGCAGGAGCTGGTCATCAATTATCTGGAGCGCTGAGCATTCTTCCGAACGTTCATATTCTGTCCCCAGCCGCTGTTAAAGCAACATAACGCCGCCCGAATGCCAAAGGCATCCGGGCGGTTTTTCTTTTTCCGTTTCGTTTTCACTCCGGCCGTTTTTTCTCCGGAAAACGAAGCGGCTCTCCCCTGCGGCATGCCGTCCCCGGCTGTTGACAACAGAGGCCGTTTATGGTAAAATTTATCAAGTTTAGGACCAGATAAAATCGTGGTACCACCCCTTGAACTGGAGGCTACAATCATGCCGCTGACCGGCCGTGCTAATTCCCGTCAGGCAGAGCTCCGGCTTTCCGGAAATCGGGCGCAGCTTTCTCTTGACATTCATGAACTCGAGCGCGGTGCGCTCGTTTTTCGCGTTGGCAGATATTTTGTTTTTCCGGGACTCGCTGATGTGCATGTACATCTTCGGGAACCGGGTTTTTTTTATAAGGAAACCATTTCGACCGGGACACAGGCCGCCGCACGCGGAGGTTACACCGCCGTCTGTGCCATGCCGAACCTCCGTCCTGTCCCGGACTGTTCGGAAACACTGGCCGAGGAGGAAGCCATCATCCGCCGCTCCGCAGTCGTGGATGTGTTCCCCTACGGCGCCATAAGCTGTGAACAGAAGGGGCAAAAGCTCGCCGCTTTTGACGAGATGGCCCCGCATGTCATTGGCTTCTCCGATGACGGCGTCGGCGTTCAGGACGACGAGCTCATGCGGCAGGCTTTCCGTGAAGCGGCCCGGCTGGACAAGCCGATCGCTGCGCACTGTGAAGTCAATGCCCTCCTGCACGGCGGTTGTATCCATGACGGCGCTTATGCCAAAGCACACGGACTGCCCGGGATCTCCTCCGAATCCGAATGGCGCATGATCGAACGGGATATCCGGCTTCTGCGCGAAACGCCCTGCGCATACCATGTCTGTCACGTCTCGACCAAGGAAAGTGTCGCGCTCATCCGTGCGGCCAAAGCGGAAGGGATCAACATCAGCTGCGAGACGGCTCCTCATTATCTTGTACTGGACGATTCCATGCTGCGGGATGACGGACGCTTCAAAATGAATCCTCCGCTTCGAAGTCCCGAAGACCGTGAGGCTCTGCTGGCCGGCATTCTGGATGGTACAATAGACATGATCGCCACCGACCACGCTCCGCACAGTGAGGAAGAAAAATCCGGCGGACTGCGAAACAGTCTGAATGGCATCCCCGGTCTGGAGACCGCCTTCCCCATACTCTACACTCGACTGGTCAAACCCGGGGTCATCACGCTGGAAAAGCTCATTACACTCATGAGTGTTTCGCCGCGGACCCGTTTCCGCATCCCCGGCGGTCTCGCTGCCGGTGATTATACCGTGTTTGATTTTGAAACGCCCTATGAGATCGACCCGAAGGAATTCCGTACCACGGGACACCGTTCCCCCTTCGCCGGGGAGACCGTCTGGGGCCGATGCAAACTCACCGTCCGTCGGGGCGAAATTATCTGGCAGGAAGAGGATTTTCAAATATGAAAGAAGCTGTTTTTTCTGTTCTCAGCCAAACGCTGATCGCGCGGGACACCTATCGTCTCACGATGGCAGGCGATGTTTCGGCCATCACCTCACCGGGGCAGTTTGTGCAGATCCGGCTCGACAGTTTTTTTCTGCGGCGCCCCATTTCGGTCTGTCTCCGGGACGAAGATACGCTGACGCTTATATATAAGGTCGTGGGCGGCGGCACAAAGGCTCTCGCCGAATTGCCCGCCGGAGCAAAGCTTGATCTTCTCACCGGACTTGGAAACGGTTTTGACACATCCAAAAGCGGACAAACTCCGCTGCTTGTCGGCGGCGGTGTGGGTGCCGCCCCGCTGCTCTGGCTTTGCAGGACTCTGGTCGAAGAAGGCAAAAAGCCTGCCGTTCTTCTTGGCTTCAATACGGCAGAAGAGGTTTTTCTGGAAGAAGATTTCCGGGCAATGGGCGCCGATGTTACTGTCGTCACGATGGACGGCAGCCGCGGTAAGAAAGGTCTGGTAACGGAGCATCTCCCCTCCCCGGAAATGTATGATTTTTATTACACCTGCGGCCCCGCGCCCATGATGAAAGCCCTGCACGGTGCTGCCGCCCACCCCGGACAGATTAGTCTGGAATCCCGTATGGGCTGCGGTTTCGGGGCCTGCATGGGCTGCACCTGTCAAACAAAAAACGGTCCCGTCCGCATCTGCCATGAGGGACCCGTTCTGGAAAGCGAGGCGATCGTATGGTAGATCTTTCCGTTAATCTTTGCGGTCTGCCGATGGATAACCCCGTCATCCCCGCAAGCGGCACTTTCGGCTTCGGCCATGAACTCGCGTCCTTCCTCGATCTGACCCGTCTCGGCTCCATTTCCTGCAAGGGAACGACCCGTGAACCGCGCTTCGGCAATCCGACGCCCCGCATCGCAGAGGCTCCTGCCGGAATGCTCAATGCCGTCGGACTTCAGAATCCCGGCATCGATGTAGTCCTCCGGGAAGAACTTCCCGCCCTCGCGAAGGTATACCCCAAGCCTGTCATCGCTAACATCTGCGGTTTTTCCATCGAAGAATATACCGAAGTGGCCGCCGCATTTGATAAAGCGCCGGAAGTCGGCTGGCTGGAGCTGAATATCAGCTGCCCCAATGTACACGGCGGCGGAGCCAGCTTCGGGACCGATCCCGGTCTCGCCGCAGAGGTCACGGCGTCTGTCCGTGCCGCAGTAAAAAAACCGCTGCTCGTGAAACTCACGCCCACCGCCGGGGATATCACTGCTGTTGCCCGCGCCTGTGAACAGGCGGGCGCCGACGGTCTCTCGCTCATCAACACTCTGCCCGGTATGCGCATCGATCTGCGTTCCCGGCGCCCTGTTCTGGCCAATCTGACCGGCGGTTTGTCCGGTCCGGCTCTCTTCCCCATCGCTCTGCGGATGGTGTATCAGGTCTATGAGGCCGTGAAGATCCCCATCGTTGGCCTGGGCGGCATCAGCACGGCGGAGGATGTCATCGAAATGATGCTCGCCGGTGCTGCAGCCGTACAGGTCGGGGCCGCCGGTCTGCGCGATCCCAAAGCCTGGACCCGAATTATCGACGATCTTCCCATTGTTATGGAAAAATACGGAATCGAAAAATTGTCCTATATCACAGGAGGAGCTCACCAATGAGCAAAGACGTAATTATTGCATGCGATTTCCCCAATCAGACCCGTGTTCTGGATTTTCTGGAGCGCTTCGGTCATGAACGCCCCTTTGTCAAGATTGGCATGGAGCTGTACTATGCGGAGGGTCCCGCCATCGTGCGTCTGCTGAAGGCGCGCGGCCATCAGGTATTCCTCGATCTCAAGCTGCACGATATTCCTCACACTGTGGGACAGGCTATGCGCGTTCTGTCCAATCTCGGTGCGGATATGGTAAACCTGCACGCCGGCGGCGGCTCCGCCATGATGCAGGCCGCCATCGAAGGCCTGACCCGTCCCGACGGATCCCGTCCTCTTCTCGTGGCTGTGACCATGCTCACCTCCACCGATGAAGCCCGGATGCACAACGAACTGCTCATCAACAAGCCCATCGAAGAGGTCGTTGCCTCTTATGCCCGCACCGCGCGGGACACCGGGCTGGATGGCGTTGTATGCTCCCCGCTGGAAGCCGGCGGCGTCCACGCTGTCTGCGGATCGGATTTTCTGACCGTCACTCCGGGCATCCGCTTCGCCGGTGCTGGCACGGACGATCAGGCCCGTATCACCACCCCCGCCAAAGCACGCGAACTGGGTTCCGACTATATCGTCGTCGGTCGTCCCATCACCGCTTCCGACGATCCCGCCGCCGCTTATAAGCGCTGCCGGGATGAATTCCTTGGCCTCAACTAAAAAAGCATTTTTCATTTCGTCATTTCTTATCTGAAAGGAGTTATCCCATGGAAAACCTTCAAAGGCAACTGGCATC
>JAUMXS010000099.1 GCA_030528965.1 Eubacteriales bacterium | reverse complement strand
GAGATCCTCTTCGGTGACATCGGGTCTGTCGTGATATTTTTCCAGAATGGCGGAAAGGACTTTTTCTTCCGGTTCGGTTTCACACATGACGATCATGTCATAAGCCACATCATCCACGACGTGGACCGCTCCGCTGCAGACATCGATGATAATATTATAACCGTTAAGTTTGTACGGATGGATCATGATACTCTCCCATTCTGCCGCAGAGGTCGGCAAGGACTGCGGCTGTTTCCGGATGGCAGGAATGATTACGTGAAAAGGCCCCTCCGGCGATGTTTTGCCGGAGGGGCTGCGCCTCACCCAACGCATGGGCTGATTTTTTTACAGGCAATAAAGAGTTTTCCCGACGTCCTGACCGCCGGGAAAACAGATAACGCATATTGCGCTACGGGATTATTTGCTCTGGTTTTCGCAGGGCTGGTTGGCCACACCGCAGGAGGTCTTGCAGGCGGACTGGCAGGAAGTCTGGCACTCGCCGCAGCCACCGGTGCAGGCGGATTTCTTCATATCGCGGGTTACGACCGTCTTAATTCTTTTCATTTGCTTATTCCTCCATCACATTGGATATATACGCAGTATAGCACATTTTTCCCCAAAATCAATAGGGAATCCCAAGAAAGCCCCCTGCAATTGCCGCTCAGCGAAGAACGGGAAATCTGAGGATAACTTTGAATAAGTCACCGTCGACAGTCAGCTGCATAGTTCCGTTCTGCAGTTCCGTGAGGCTCTTCGCGATAGACAGTCCCAGACCGTTTCCGTCGGTTTTTCGGGCGCTGTCACCCTGAACAAACCGCTCCAACAGTTCATCGGCAGGAAGATTCAAAGCTTCCCGGGAGGTGTTTTTGAAGGAGATGACCGCCTGATCGTTTATTTTCTCCAGGGTCAGATAGACTCGTGTTCCGGGCTGGGCGTATTTGCAGGCGTTGTTCATGAGGTTATCGAACACACGCCAGAGTCTGCGTCCGTCGGCGAGGATCGTGACCGGGGCATCGGGCTGTGCCGTCATAAGCTCCAGCTGACACTGTTTCATTCTCTGCTCATATTCTCCCACGGTCTGTGACAGCATGACGCCCACCTCACAGGGGGCCAGAAGTATTTCCAAATTGCCTGTCGAGGCCTTGGATGCTTCCACCAGATCTTCGATCAGGTTTTTCAGTCGCTTTGACTGCCGGTGCAGTACGTCGGCATATTCCGTGATCTTTTCGTTCTCACAGGGTTCTTTCCCGATCAGATCGGAGTAATTGATGATGGAAGTCAGCGGCGTTTTAATATCATGGGAGACATTGGTGATAAGCTCGGTTTTCATTCGTTCACTCTTCATCCGCTGCTCCACGGCGGCGGTCATGCCTTCCCCGATGCTGTTCAGGTTTTCGCCGTGACGTTTGAAGTCCCAGAGCATCCTCCCGGTGTCTATCTGATAGCTCAGATCGCCCGAAGCCAGGGCTTCGCCGCCTTTTTGAAGCTTTCGGAGCATGAGCGCAGCATACAGCAGAGCAGGGCCGATTATTAGATTCTTAAACGCCCAAAAAACCGTCAGGACATCCCACTCGCCGTAGCTGAAGAGAATGGCGAAGAACTCGATAACAGCTATGGCTGTAAGGCAAAGTGAGGTCTTCCAGACCAGAGGAACGGAACGGAGCAGAGACAGTGCGCCCCGGGCGATCCGTCGGAGGCCGGCCCACAGTTTGCCCAGAACTATCCTTGCCAGACGGAGTGCATAGAAGATGACCGTATTCTTCCACCAGCCGCCCAGCTTGATGCGCAGGGCCATGCTCATACACCAACCGAGTACCATAACAAGAAGAACAACGAAACATGGTATAAACAGGAGAATTGCATATAGGTCTGGCATAAAGTATGTGGATTCATGTGTAAGCTGGATCAGTGCGAAGGCGGCGAATCCGACTGCGGCGGTCAGAACATCCAGCGGGATCCTGGTGCCCCAGCCGGGCTGCGGATCTGTATATCCCGCACGACGTCCCGAGGCGCTGAGCAGGAAGACAAAGCAGGCGATGATAAGAATTGCCGAAGCGAGTCCTATACCGTATATCCAATAGCGCAGGGCATAGGCGGCGGAGACCAGAAGGTCTGCATAGTAATACTCATCTGACGTATTCAGAGTCCGGGTGAGGCAGATGGAGACTTCGATGGTGTCTGTTATCTCGGAATTATCATCCAAAATGGCATAATCGGTCCATTCGTACCAGCTGGCACCGGTATCGCGATTCAGTACATGATACCAGGTGCTCTTATAAACCGTGTTGTCCGCGGGAGCTGCGGCCTTGTAGCTCCATTGACGCTCCTCTTCGGAGAAATACAGCTCCACAGAGGCGATATTCCGCCCCGACAGATAATTCTCTGCAATCTGCTCGTCCGATACGGTACCGAGACCCAGATAGGTGATCAGCTTATGGGCGTCATTCTGCGTAAGACTGCTGAAAATATTGTAGCGGATGGTCTGAGCCGGCGTGGTATAGATTTCCGCATCGATCATCACAATGGCGGCAAGAACGGAACAAACTGCCAGAAAGGCCATGAGAATGAGCAGGATAAATGCAGTAAACTTGACGGCTGTGCGATGCGTCAGGGGAACCTGATTCTGTGGGGGAATGACGTGGACCGTTTCCGGCGAATTGTTCACCGTGGCCTCTTCGTTGACAGCGGACTCCCGGATTGGCTCATTCATCTCTGTACCTCCTTTTCTATTTTATAACCCTGACCCCAGACGACCTTCAAATATCGAGGTTCAGCGGGGGTGATCTCGATCTTTTCCCGCAGGTGGCGGATGTGGACAGCCACGGTGTTGTCACTGCTTAAGGGAACATCCTTCCAGACAAGACGGTAGATCTCCTTTGGTGAGAAGACCTGCCCCGGATTGGCCATCAGCAGTTTGAGAATATCATATTCCGTGGGCGTCAAAGAAACCGGCTCACCGTCAAGCGTTACCGTTTTTTCACGATCGTCCATTTCGATACCGCCGATCATATACGCCGGCTTATCTGCGGGCCTTCCGCCCAAATGCAGATATCGCCGCAGTTGTGAGCGGACTCGCGCCGTTACCTCCACGGGATTAAATGGCTTTGTGATATAATCATCGGCACCGGTATTAAGGCCAAGTATTTTGTCGGTATCCTCGCTCTTTGCCGTCAGCAGGATGACCGGAACATTGCTCCGCTCCCGGATTTTCACCATGGCGGAGATGCCGTCCATCACGGGCATCATAATGTCCATCAAAATGATATGAATATCCTCCTTCTCCGCAAGTTCCAAAGCTTCTGCTCCGTTACATGCTTCATAGAAACGGAAGTCCGGAGTGGAAAGATAAATTTTCAGCGCATTCACAATGTCCTGCTCGTCGTCACAGATCAAAATGTTATACATGCAATTCCCTCCCTGCTGAACCTATCATAGCAAAAGGATGATTAACATGATAGGGGGAAAAATATGAAGATTTGATGAAATTATGTACAGTTCCCAAATGCAATAATGATAATCATTATTGACAATTGCGAGGCGAAGTGGTATGATTTCATCAGAAGTGAAATGCGCAGGGAGGAGAGTGATGATGGAAAAGAAACTGCGGCATTCCCATCAACGGGATATGATTTATGAGTATTTGTGTTCGACAAAGGAACACCCCTCGGCAGACATGGTTTATGAGTATCTTCGGGAGAATAATCCGAATCTCAGTCTGGGAACGGTCTATCGAAATCTGAGACTGCTGGAGGAAATCGGACAGGTTCGCCGTGTGACGACTTTGCAGAATGTGGAGCGTTACGATGCGTGCTGTGCGGATCATGCGCATTTTGTGTGTGAGAGCTGCGGGCGTGTGAAAGATCTTGTCCCGCTGGATCTGCAGGCCGGGCAAAGGGACTGTCAGGTTGACTCAGGGGATGAAGTTCGTTGGATGGATGTTGTGTTTGGTGGAATTTGTGCCGCTTGTGCCGCATCTGCGGAGAAAACCGATTCTTAAAAAAGAAAATCCCCGGCGCCGGAGGTGGATGGCCGTAAAACAGTAACCATAAAATACACTGTTTACGGCATCTGTCAGACGGGGTAGGCAAACAATAACAAAAAATGAGTGATACCTAGTCGAAAGACTGAGCATCACTCATTTTTTTCATAACAATCTATTGCTTTGGAGGAACTATCATGAATAACGATCTTGCATACACCCGCTGCGGCGTTTATTATATCCCCAACTTGACTTTAAGCGAAGCCGAGACGAAATCACTAGGCAAATACGGACGGATGAGGGAGAAGTTCCTGCAGGAGTACAGGCCGGTACTGTGGGACAGCATGATCCTGTCGGAGAAGCTGTATCCCCCACTGAGGGAGATCGATGAGAAAGCGAACCGGAAAATGGAGTAACTGATATGGACATCCACTGCACCCCCGCTGTATCACACGGTAAGCGAAGCCGGCTGGACGCCATCTTCCTGCTGAGCGACGCAGAGAAGAACACCTATCGCTGTGGCTGCTGCGAGACCGCCCTCGAC
>JAUMXS010000098.1:1192-4525 GCA_030528965.1 Eubacteriales bacterium | reverse complement strand
ACGGATACCGTCCGTAAAGCTGCTCTTCTGGTCGATCATGGCGGCAATGAGCTCGTTGACATTGACCAGACCGCCCGTCATGGCGTCGAAATGACCACCGCTGAAGGAGAGGAACTGCTCCACCAGTTCATCGGCGTTCAGGACGCGGCCGACGGTGCTGATAGCGTAAACACCCAGCCGGGACCGGATCAGAAGCGGCTGCGGGCTGGTATCGCTGATGCAGCCGATGCAGGAAACGCCTTTCATCTCCTGACAGGTCTTTTCAAACTTGGTGCGGAAGGGTGCGTTTTCGATGTTATGGATCTCGCGCTGGAAGCCTATCGTGGGATCCCATGCGGCCAGACCCGCCCGGCGGGTGCCGAGATGTGAGTGATAGTCCGTGCCGAAAAAAACATCCAGCACAGCGTCACGCCGCGACGTGACGCCAAAAAAGCCACCCATGATAATCCCCCATTCTGCCGCTTCGGGCGGCATGATTCACAATGGTTTATTATCCCTGCGGCTGAAAGGCAGGGCGATCCGACTGCGTTTGGGCCGTAAGGCCGAACGCAGCCGGAGGATCGGTCAAAATGAAAAATCAGGCGAAGAACAGCTCGGAGAGCTTCATGGGCTCCACGTAAGCGCCGTCCTTATAGACGCGCATGTTGCCGGAGGCAACTTCGTCGATCAGCATGACACGGCCGGCTTCGTCGCTGCCGAACTCGAACTTGATGTCATACAGTTCCAGACCACGCTTGGCCATCTCGTCCTGTACGAGGCAGGTGATGCGGCGGGTCATCTCACAGAGTTCGTCGTACTGCGCACCGGACATGATGCCGAGCATCTCCAGACCTTCGCGCGTGATCAGCGGATCGCCGCGGTCGTCGTCCTTGAGGGTGGTTTCGACATAGCAGGGCAGAGAAGCGCCTTCCGCAGCATAATCACCGTAGCGGCGCAGGAAAGAGCCGACGGCGCGGCGGCGGCAGATGACTTCCAGACCATGACCAAAGACCTTGGCGGGAAGCACTTCCATGGTCACCTCGTCGAGGTTGGCGGATACATAGTGCGTACGGACACCGGCGGCACGCAGCAGCTCAAAGAAATAAACAGACATGCGGAGATTGACTGCGCCTACGCCCTCGATCGTCAGGCCGACCGTGTTGGCGCCGGGATCAAACACACCGTCCGTGCCGGTGCAGTCATCCTTGAAATGGAGCATGACATTGCCGTTGGGCAGGGCAAAAACGTCCTTGGTCTTACCGGTATAAAGCAGTTTCAGGTCTTTCATGATCATTCTCCTGTAAATAAGATTTATACAATATAATAATTACAAGACTTACTGACAAAATTGGGATAAAGGAAACGTTATTTTCCGGCGGCGAGGCTTTTTTGCAGTTCTTCGTTCCGGAGATGAACTTCCGCAGCGGCGGTCTGACGCGCCTGATCAAGTTTTTCGGCAAGGGCGGGTTCCTCGAGCGCGAGGATCTGGATGGCGAGCAGAGCGGCATTGGCGGCGCCGTTTACGGCCACGGTGGCAACGGGGATGCCGGAGGGCATCTGTACGGTAGCGAGCAGGGCATCAAGGCCATCCAGGATGCCGCCGCGCACCGGCAGACCGATGACGGGCAGCGTGCAGTTGGCGGCCAGCGCGCCCGCAAGATGCGCGGCCATGCCAGCCGCGGCGATCAGGACGCCGAAACCGTTGTCGCGGGCGGAGCGGGCAAACTCGGCAGCCTCAGCGGGCGTCCGATGGGCGGAGCAAACCTGCGCTTCAAAGGGCACGCCGTATTCGTTCAGAACGTCAAACGCTTTCTGAACAACGGGAAGGTCGCTGGCGCTGCCCATGATCACGGCAATCTTTTTCATATAATCCCCCAATCTGCCGCACGGAAGCGGCAAAACATCATATAATAATCAGAAAGGGCAGTCCTATCCAGGAAGTGGATAGAACTGCCCAGACGGCCGGCACTGGATACCTTTGCTCCCGTGTGGTGCTCCACAATCCGTCAGTCACAAAGGCCATTATCCTTCATTTTTAGTTTATCACAGCTTTTGTCGATTGCAAGAGAAACAGAACGAAAAAGCCCGATAAACCGGAAATTATTCTGCTATTTCTTTTCGTCCTGCTTATCCCCGATGCGGGTAAGCTCATAGGGCGTGGTTTGATACACATAGAAGTTCAGCCAGTTGGAGTACATGAGCTGCGCATGTGCGCGCCAGTTTACGACAGGCGCGAGGCTGGGGTCATCGTTGGGGAAATAATTGACGGGCATTTCAATGGGGATCCTGCGGCTGATGTCGCGCTGATACTCCAGAGCGAGGGTGTTGCCGTCGTATTCGAGATGTCCGGTGACGAAGATCTGACGATTGTCCCGGGATTTGACCATAAAGACGCCGGCCTCATCGGAAACGGACATGAGTTCCAGTTCGGGAACGGCGAGAATGTCCTCTTCGCGCACTTCGGTATAGCGGGAGTGCGGGGCAAGGAAGCAGTCGTCAAAGCCGCGAAAGATACGGGATGTACGATCGATGCAGGTATGGCGGTAAATGCCGGAGACCTTTTTGGGCAGGCTGTATTTGGGAATGCCGTAATGGTAATAGAGGCCGGCCTGCGCGCCCCAGCAGATATGCATGGTGCAATGGACGTTGGTTTTGGTCCAGTCCATGATCTCACAAAGCTCATCCCAATAGTCGACCTGATCGAAGTCGAGGTTCTCGACGGGAGCGCCGGTGATGATCATACCATCATAAAAACGGTCGCGAATATCATTTAAACCGACATAGAAAGAATCGAGATGGGATTCGTCGGTGTGGGTCGCTTCGTGACTGGTGGTTCGCAGAAGCTCCACTTCGATCTGCAGAGGGGTGTTGGAGAGCTTGCGCAGAAGCTGCGTTTCGGTGACGATCTTGGTGGGCATAAGATTCAGGATCAAAAGCTTAAGGGGGCGAATGTCCTGGTGCAAGGCTCGATACTCGGTCATGACGAAGATGTTCTCGGCTTCGAGAATGGCGCGGGCAGGGAGCGAGTTGGGAATTTTAATGGGCATATGATCAAACCTCCGAAAGCGTAAAGATGAACTTATATAAAGGGGGATGGAGATACAAAAGGTCCATAACAATAAGCGATATACATTATAACCTTTTTCGGGAATAAAAGCAATGAAAAGCGCTTTGCAAAAAAAGTAAAAATAAGAGAAAAGGATAAATTTAATACAGCCAAATACGGATATTTTCCCTTGGAAAAAGGGATGAAAAGTAGTAGACTGGAAAAAGGAAATTCAGGAGCAAAGGGAGAAGAGCCATGTCAAATCTCTGTTACAGTTGTTTTTGTGAATATGATACAGCCGGCGCATG
>JAUMXS010000098.1:0-1176 GCA_030528965.1 Eubacteriales bacterium | reverse complement strand
TCCCAACTGCGGCTATGAGCCAAAAAAGGACGCAGAGAGCTATCCTCTTGCCCTTCGGCCCGGCAGCATTCTTGACGGGCGCTACATTGTGGGCCGTGTTCTTGGCGAGGGCGGCTTTGGTATCACCTATGCGGCCATGGACTATGACAGCAGGCGGCTCCTTGCAATAAAGGAATATTACCCTGCCTTTTTGGTAACGCGCGTCGGGGGCAGAGAGGTCTCTGTCATAAATGCCTCCGCGGAAGAGGCCTTTCATGAGGGAAAGAAAAATTTCCTTGCTGAGGCAAAATTGCTCTCCCGCTTTAACGGCATTGACAACATATGTGATATATACAGCTATTTCGAGGAAAACGGCACGGCATATTTTTCCATGGAATTTGTGCAGGGCAAAAGTCTTAAGGATTATCTCGGACAGCGGGGCGGACGACTGGACTGGCAGGAGACTCTGGAGCTGCTCATGCCGCTTATGCAGGCTTTGTGCAGGATCCATGACGAAGGGGTCATCCATCGCGATATTGCCCCGGACAATATCATGGTCACAGCGGAAGGCAAGGTTATGCTGATAGACTTCGGTGCGGCCCGTTATGCTCTGGGTCTGAAGAGCCAGAGTCTGGATGTTATACTGAAGCATGGCTTTGCGCCGATGGAGCAGTATGCCCGCCGTGGCCGGCAGGGGCCCTTTACAGATATTTATGCCCTTGCCGCAACGATGTACTATGTGATCTCCGGCCGGCTGCCCGAAGATTCCGTTGAGCGATCCGGGGAGGATACGCTCCAATCCCTGTCCCGGCTCGGCATCCCGGTGCCGGACTATTTTGACAAGGCGCTGATGAAGGCCCTTGGGCTCAGACCCGAAGACAGGTACAGCTGCATGCAGGACTTTATTGCCGCCTTGCAGCCTCCTGCCGGAAAGGCTGCGGCAGGGGAAAAGAAAAAAGTCCCGAAGCTGCTGCTTCTTGCTGCTGCGGCCCTGGCTCTTGTGGCGGCGCTGCTTCTGATGCCGGAGAAAAAGCCGGAGCAGGAGCCCGCGCCGACTTCGCCCCCGGCGGCTGTGACTGCCGCGCCAAGCATGGAGCCCCTGCCCATTGAGCAGCCGGACACGAAACTGAAGTGGGAACTGTCTGACGACGGCACCCTGACAGTGAGCGCCCAGGGAAGCATGGAGGAAAACATGGA
>JAUMXS010000097.1 GCA_030528965.1 Eubacteriales bacterium | reverse complement strand
GGACGTATTTCCCGAAAGCGTATCAGCATCAGGATGACCAGTGCAAGGAGCAGGAGAAGCCAGAAAAAGGCGAACAGCCGCGCTTCGAAGAGAAAAAAGAAAACAGGCCACCAGAAGTTCACGAAGAGCTGGGCGGCATAGATAAAAACAGCATGAGTGTTTCTTTCGTATCGGCTGCCTTTGATGAGGGCAGCCGATACGCCCATAAGGATATACAAAATGCTCCAGACAATGGGAAAAACGGCTGCAGGCGGTGTCAGCGGCGGTTTATTCAGAAAACGGAAGTTGTCGATGCCGCTCCGGGAAAGCCAGCCGGAGAGTGCGCCGACTCCGAGCGCGATAAGTGCGGAAAAAACGATACTTTTCACAGAAGTTCTTTTCATGACGTTTCCATCCTTTCTCTGACCGGAGGGAAGGAGACTCTCCCGTATGACGGTCAGTTTCCGAAGAAAGCATATGCAGCCCGTTCGCGGAAAACCACGATTCGGGCTGCACAGGGGAAAACGCTATAAAGTTTCAGGAACAGACGGAAGCGGCGGCGGAGTCATTGAACTGTCCGAGCAGATAGTTTCCGTGCTCGTCAGCCAGCTTATATAACCCGCTGAAATCCACATGGGGATTATAGATGCTCTCCAGAGCGTCATGGAGACTTTTTGCTCCGGCCAGCGCATTGGTCGCGGCACGAAGAAGTTCTGCGCGGAGATGCTGCTGGCGGCGAAATTCGGGCCGCAGTTTTCGGAAGGACTCCCGATCGGCCATGGCATCCAGACGAAGATGGCGGTAGACGGGACCTTTGAATGTCTGCCCGGATGAGGAGGCGACGAAGGCAAGCTTCAGACCGGGGATGAGCAGAGCTTCTGTGACGTCGGGCTGAAGCGGTGTGGGACAGAGTATGTAATCCAGGCCTTTTTCGTCTGCCGCGAATCGAATTGTGTCCAGAAAGATCGGCGCCAGACCGAGTTCGTTGTCGAGCAAGTAGACCTTTTCACAAAGATGGGAAACGGTTTCCCACAGAAAAACGCCGCCGCGGCAGGTGATGCCGCTGAGAAAACGACGACTGACTTTACCGGAACCGTGTGCATGTGCAAACTCTCTGGATGCGGCAGCAAGAGCCCGCCGCCGTATGCGCTGCGGAAGGTCATTGTCCCACAAGCCGGGCAGCGTGTCCGGCCGTACGCGTGCCGAGGCCGCCAGAAGATCGTAGGCCCGGGCATAGAGCGCCTGATAACTGCCAAACAGTTCGCCGATCTCGTCCAGCCATGCTGTCAGAGCGTCTGCGTCATAAAATGCACCGAGGTCCAGATAGAGGCTCCCTGCGCCGGGCAGACGCGTTTCCATTACGTGCGGTGCGGTGCCGTCCACATAGGCGGTCCGGAGACGGGGGATATAGATGCCGTCCAGCGAGTCCGGGTCACCGGAGCAGAGTATGTATTCTACCTCGCAGCCCGCGTTTTCGACCGTGCGGGCGATATGACGCATGAAGCTGGATTTTCCGCAGCCCGGCCCGCCTTTGATCACCCAGAGAAAGTCGCCGTGAGCACAGTCCACAAATCCATCGTACAGGGAGCAAAAACCGTCACCGGAGTTTGCCCCAAGAAAAAAGCAGGTTTTATTATGTTGAGAGTCCATATCCTCAGCCTTTCTCTTCATTACCTGTGCGCCCGTATCGGGCGCTTTTCATTACCAGAGTATGCTTCGGATTCCCCGATTGACAAAAAGTCCGGCAGGCAGGGACATTTTTTCTGATTTCGTTTCTGAAATCAGGCGGGAGAAAGGCTGTTGAGACGGGTGTAACTACAAAGGGTTTTGTTGAATATACGAAGTAAAATAGTATCATATTTGTCAGAATCTATTGACAGAGAAGCCATTTGGTGCTAAAGTTTTTTAGTGGTATTTTCCGTGAATCGAGAGATTATCGGTTCGATTTGGCGGAGATCCGCCTGTGTTGAAGAATACGGCTGAAAACGCAAGGCTGAGATTTGCATACAACAAATTGGCCCCGGTTTTTGCCGGGGCTGATTTGTGTAGTAATAAGTAACATAAAATGGAAGGAGAAAAAATGAAGAAGTTTCTTGCAATTGCTCTGACGCTCGTTATGTGTCTGGGCATCCTGGCCGGCTGCGGTGGCACCACCACTACTACCACCCCCACTCCCGCTGCGCCTGCTGAGGAAGATGATACCATTACCATTCACGTCGGCGGCATCGGCCCCCTGACCGGCGGCACCGCCACCTACGGCATTGCCACCAAGAACGGCGCGCAGATCGCTGTGGACGAGATCAATGCGCTGGACAGCAACATCAAGCTCGAGTACGTCTTTGAAGACGATACCGGTGTTGCCGAGACCGCTGTCTCCGCTTACAACACCCTGAAGGACTGGGATGTTGATATCATTTATGGTACCACCACCACCGCTCCCTGTATCTCTGTTTCTTCCGAAACTTTTGCTGAGCGTTACTTCCAGCTTACCCCGTCTGCCTCTTCCCCCGACGTCACTGCCGGTAAGGACAACGTCTTCCAGATGTGCTTCACCGACCCCAACCAGGGCGTGACCGCTGCCAACTACGTGAAGGAAACCGGCATTGCTACCAAGGTTGGTATCATCTACAACAACGGTGATGCTTACTCCACCGGTATTGCTCAGGGCTTCATCGATCAGGCCAAGGAACTGGGTCTTGAGATCGTGACCGAGCAGACTTTCCCCGCCGACACCAACACCGACTTTAATGTTCAGCTGACTGCCTGCAAGGACGCCGGCGCTGAGCTGGTCTTCATGCCCATTTACTACACTCCCGCTTCCCTGGTTCTGGCTCAGGCCAGCCAGATGGGCTATGCTCCCATCTTCTTCGGCGGCGACGGCATGGACGGCATCCTGGCCATCGACGGATTTGAAACCGCTCTGGCCGAAGGCCTCATGCTCCTCACCCCGTTCAATGCCACTGCTACCGATGAGCGCACCGTCAACTTCGTGACCAAGTATCAGGAAGCCTACGGTGAGATTCCCAACCAGTTCGCGGCTGACGGCTACGACTGCATGTACGCCATCTACGAGGCTTGCCTGACCATCGAAGGCCTTGCCGATATGGATCATGCTGCCCTGTGCGAAGCTCTCATCGCTGTCTTCACCTCTGAAGAGTTCAGCGTTGACGGCCTGACCGGCTCCGGCATTACCTGGCAGGCCAATGGCGAAGTCAGCAAGGATCCCATGGTTGTCGCTGTTGAGAACGGCGCGTACGTGACCAAATAAGATCCCCTGAATTCATTTTTTTCGGGAGGACTGCTGATATTCTGCAGTCCTCCCTCTTTCAAAAAACTGTCAGTCGGAATGCGGCTCCGGCGGAAGAATACAGGAGTTTTCTGCATTTTTCCGCCGTGGCCGAATCCTGCTGTTTAGAGAACGTTCAGAAAGAGGAGAAAGATATGACCTTTCTTGGCCATGTGATCACCGGGCTCAGCCTGGGCAGCATCTACGCTATAATCGCCCTTGGCTACACCATGGTCTACGGCATTGCCAAAATGCTCAACTTTGCCCATGGTGACGTTATCATGATCGGTGCCTATGTGTGTTTCTTTGCCGTTACCAGTTTTAATCTGCCGCCGGTTCTCGGAATTCTGGCGGCCATGCTGCTCTGCACTGTCCTGGGTATCGTGATCGAGCGCCTGGCTTATAAACCGCTCCGTCAGGCCCCGTCTCTTGCTGTCCTGATCACTGCAATCGGCGTCAGCTATTTCCTGCAGAACGGTGCGCAGCTCCTGTGGGGCGCTTCCCCCAAGAGCTTCCCGATGAACTTTTTTAATTTCGGCGGAGAAAAGGGCATCAGCCTGCTTGGCGGTGAGCTGAACATTTCCTACGTGGCGATCGTTACGGTTCTGGCCTGTGTTGTCATCATGATCGTTCTGACGCTTTTCACCACCAAAACCAAACTCGGAAAAGCCATGCGTGCCTGTTCTGAGGATAAGGGCGCCGCGCAGCTTATGGGCATCAATGTGAATCAGACCATCTCTATGACCTTTGCCATCGGTTCGGCTCTGGCTGCCGTCGCCGGTGTTCTGATGTGTTCCGCGTATCCCGCGCTTATGCCGACCACCGGCTCTTTGCCCGGCATCAAGGCGTTTACCGCAGCTGTATTCGGCGGCATTGGTTCCATCCCCGGCGCATTCCTTGGAGGAATCCTGCTGGGCTTGATCGAGACCTTTACAAAAGCCTACATTACAACCGACCTTTCCGACGGTATCGTTTTCGCGGTGCTGATCGTGGTGCTGCTGGTGAGACCCGCCGGCCTGCTGGGCAAATATGTGCCCGAGAAAGTCTGAGGTGGCCGTTATGAAGGGAATGAGCAATGCCTCCCGCAACGGGTTTATAAACTATGGCATTATCATTGCGGCATTTGCCATTATTCAGGTTCTCCTGAGTCAGGGAGCCATTTCCAACTCTCTGAAGAGCCTTCTGGTTCCCGTGTGCTGCTATATCGTCATGGCAGTTTCCCTGAACCTGACGGTTGGTATTCTCGGAGAACTCAGCCTGGGACATGCCGGCTTTATGAGTCTGGGTGCCTTCACCGGTATTATCCTTTC
>JAUMXS010000013.1:15587-18182 GCA_030528965.1 Eubacteriales bacterium | reverse complement strand
CTCGACCCGTCTTTCAGTCTGCCGCAGAAACTGCTCGTCTCCTACGGTATCACCGACGAGATCTTCGCTGTGGCTCACGCCAAAGAGGGCAAGCTTGTTCCGCAATATATGTACGGGCTTGTTCTCATGGGTTTTCTCGGCTGGACTTCCGGAACGCTGTTCGGCGCCGTAGCCGGTGAGATCCTCCCCGCTTCTCTGACCGATGCTATGGGGATCATGCTGTACGGCATGTTCCTCGCCATCATTCTTCCGGTTGCGAGAAAAGACCGGGCCACACTTGCTGCGATCCTCATTGCCGCTGTGATCAGCTTGTTGTTCTATTATGTTTTCACCTCGATCTCCAGCGGTTTTTCGATCATCCTCAGTGCTGTTGCCGCCGCCGCTATCATGGCTGCCGTTCATCCTGTGGCTGAAGAAGAGGAGGCCTGATATGAGTATTGCGATCTATATTCTCGTCATGGCCGTCGTGACATATCTGATCCGCATGATCCCCTTTGCCCTGCTGGGCAGAAAGATCCACTCCCGTTATTTCCGCAGTTTTTTGCATTACATACCCTATGCGGTCCTGAGCGCCATGACCATCCCCGCTATATTCTATTCCACTAACAGCGTCCCCACTGCGGCTGTCGGCACCGTTGTGGCCATTCTTCTGGCCTATCTGGAAAAACCTCTGATCGTAGTGGCACTCGCGGCGTCCTGCGCCGCGCTGGCAACCGGTTTCGTTCTTTGACCTGTTTAAATTTTTGTTTCCCGTCATTCGGACTGATATCATTATAACCAAGACCCTCCTTTGAGCGAGCGCCTTCTGCGGAAAGCGTGTTCATGGGAGGGTCTTGCTGCGCTCCCCGTCTTTTGAACTCTCTGAAAAATATTCATTTTGGAAAGGGAAAAAGTTGTATTCAACGATTATTGGTGATATAGTGTTATCCTATGAAAAATGCACGTCCCCATCATGCGGAACGTCTCAAGTATACATATGAAATGGGGGAGTTTTTACGGGAGTTATTTCTCTGTTGATCGCGGTCACCGCCATTGCTGGCGTCGTTGGGACCGGTCTGGGTGGTCTTCTCGGTGCTATGCTCCAGAAGGATTCCAACCGTACGGTCAGTCTGCTTTTGAGCTTTGCCGGCGGCGTTATGCTGAGCGTCGTCTGTTTCGATCTGATCGTTGAAGCTATCGAAACAAATGTCGGCATCTACATCGTGTTTCTGTCCGTCGTTCTCGGCGTGGCCATCACTTTCCTGCTCAACTATCTGATCGATCGGCATACAAATCCGGAAGTTCCGCACATCGATGCGAACCATCCCAAAACGGCAGACGATCTCGATGAGCTTATACACAGCGACCACTATTATATACACTCTTCCAAGCAGGATAATAAGTTCACCCTGTTGGTTGCCGGAATTGTCGTTGCCTGTGCGATCGCGCTGCATAATGTCCCGGAGGGCATGACCATCGGTGCTTCTTATGCCAGCAACAACGGTGTCATGGGCAGTTCCGCCTATATTCTTGCCGTGCTTATAGGACTGCATAACATTCCGGAGGGAATGGCCGTTTCCGTTCCTCTCATCAGCGGCGGCGTCAGCAAGCCTAAAGCAGTTCTTCTGACCGCACTGTCCGGCTCCCCCACCATTATCGGAGCGCTGATCGGATATGCGATCGGTGAAATGGGTGCTCTCGGACTCGCCCTCAGTCTGGGTTTCGCCAGCGGCGCCATGCTCTATGTCGTGTTTGGTGAGATCATCCCTCAGGCTATCCTGATGTATCACAGCAAGCTTCCAGCTTTCTCTGTGATCGTCGGCATCCTTGTCGGCCTGTTTATTATCCATGCCTGATCCAAAATATTGAAAACTGCCGGTTGATGGCTGCATCAACCGGCAGTTTTTTCGAAAAGAGCCCTCAGCGAGCATACGCTGAGGGCTCCCTTCTGCTTTAAAACAGTTGTCCGGGGAGTTTCAGTTTCTCCCTGGGCGGGAAGTCTGCATCAAATTTTTCCGCTTCCTTTTCGTCGACGAAATAGCCGCCCGGCGTATGATACACGCCGGTAACGCCGTCAAGGAATCCCGGTGTCAGTTCCGAAAGCAGGAAGTACGGGACTTCCTCCTCCCGGGGTTCTGCATAATAATGGATCCCTCTCGTACTTGCTGTAACGAAGCCGCACTTGCCGTAAAAATCGATGTTTCCTTCCATGCAGATCGCGCCCGCACCAAGTTCCTTCGCCTTTCCCAGCGCATAGTCCAGCAGGATCTTTCCATAGCCCCTGCGCTGAAGTTCCGGCTTTATGCTGATAGGCCCAAAGGTCATTATGGGGATTTCCCGCCCGTCGTCTGCAAGGATCTTTGCCCGTACAAATATCACATGTCCGATAATCTCGCCGTTCAGTTCCATAACGAAATCAAGTTCGGGTACAAAATCGGGATCATCGCGTAAAGTGTGCAGGACATAATGTTCCAGGCATCCGGGACGATAGACGTTCCAGAAGGCCTCTCGGGTCAGGTTCTCCACGGTTCGGTGATCTGCGGGGGATTCTTTGCGGATGATAATGTTTTGCATTGTTTTTTCCTCCTGAAATTCTTCATGTGTCCTTTCGGGAGG
>JAUMXS010000013.1:0-15577 GCA_030528965.1 Eubacteriales bacterium | reverse complement strand
CCCTCCCGGGTCAGCCCACAATCTCCAAGGTGTTGTTCATTTTCAAACAGCATTCTCCAAATAAAAGTATTCCGGGGTTTCCGGTATTGTCATTATATACCCGTTCAATGTATTTCGCAAGCAGAGCCCGGCAAGCTTCTCTCCCCCGTAACGATCAAACCGTGCATTTCCGGTATATTCCCCATATTGCTTTGCTTCCGCTTCACAGGCCATTGAATCGCGGGCCTTCATATGATAAAATCCAATTAACGGGCGTTCGGAATATTCAGCGTCCCATTTCCTGACGGAAGACAAAGGAGTTTTTCATTGGAATTCAGATATGCGGAACGAAAAGATGTCGGCCTCATCCTGCAATTTGTGCGCGATCTGGCCTCGTATGAGAAGATGCTGGATCAAGTGGTCGCGACGGAAGACATCCTGAACGAATGGCTCTTTGACAAGCAGAAAGCAGAAGTCGTCTTCGCCGTGGAGGATGGCACAGAAGTCGGCTTTGCTTTGTTCTTTCACAATTTCTCCACTTTTCTGGGAAGGTCAGGGATCTATCTCGAGGACCTCTTTGTGAAACCCGAGTATCGCGGCCGGGGTTACGGCAAAGCCATTCTCAAAAAACTGGCCCAAATCACGGTAGAACGCGGCTGCGGGCGTCTGGAATGGGCCTGCCTTGACTGGAACCGACCCAGCATAGATTTTTATCTTTCGATGGGGGCAATTCCCATGGACGACTGGACGGTATACCGTCTGACGGGTGATACTTTGAACCAAATGGCGGAATAACGAAGCTCCCGTGCAGGCGGCATATGATCCGCCAAAACCGGAAAAGGGTGATATGTATATGGAATTCCGGGCCGCCGACCTGCAGGATCTTTCGCAGCTGAAGGCTTTATACAGAGAGCTCGTCGTCGATCTGAACCGGCGGGGTATTCATACATGGGACGAGTATTATCCCAGTGAGTTCGTCGAGGGAGACATCCGCGAGCACAATCTGTACCTGCTCTGCGACGGGTCAGCGATCGCATCCGTCTTTGCACTTTGCCCGTTCAATCCGGGTGAAAACGCCGTGACATGGAAATATTCGTCCGGAAAAGCGCTGTATCTGGAACGCTTCGGTGTAAATCTGAAGTATTTCCGGCAAGGCATCGGGAGTTATATGCTCTCGAAAGCAAAAGAGACCGCCAAACAGAAAGGTGCCGATCATCTGCGGCTGTTTGTTGTGACTTCGAATGAACCCGCCATTCGTTTCTATCTCAAAAACGGCTTCACCAAAGCGGAGGGGGAATATGTTCAAGTCGTTGAGTCTGACTACATCTTCCATGAATGGGGTTACGAGTCCGTGCTCTCCCCGAACTCTTCCATCCAATAAGAAAGCACGGTCCGACTGCCTTGATAAGCCTTAACAAAAAGAGTGAGACGCCCAACAGGGTGTCTCACTCTTTTCATGCTGTTTAATCAAACTGACAGATATAGCCCATCTGCCCCGCATAATAAATATATGCCACGGAGAGCGGATCGTTTCTGCAGTCATTGAAGCACCAGACTCCGTCGTTGTTCCGCCAGAGCAGCAGGCAGTTTTCCGGAGTTCCGTCCAGATCCTGTCGCGAGGGTTCGTTGGGCCCCCAAACGGCAAAGTCCATTTTCTCTCCGGTGACCCAGTACCAGTCGCCGTTCTCATCCGGCTGTGCGCCCAGCCAAACCATACGGATATCATTTTCCGTCGCGATGTCGATCAGCGCTTCCATTTCTTCCCGCGTACGGGCTACGGCCAGATGACCTCCCTGGGCCTCACAAAGCGCCGCAGCTTCTTCCCAGGTACAGTCTGCCTTTATGGCGGTCGGCTCGGCCGGCGGTTCGGGTTCCGGCGTTTCAACGGGTTCCGGCGTTTCCGAAGGTGTCGGTTCTTCGGTTTCCTCAGGATCTTCGGTCTCCTCGGGGGTCTCGGTAGTCTCCGGGCTATTCTGCGGATCCTGCGTCTGCTCCGTAACATCGGGCGGGATCGGTTCAGGGCCTTCTGTTCCCGGCTGGTTTGTCCGCCCCATGGACAAAAGCCAGATCACGATCGCCACGATCAGAAGAAGGATCGCCAGCGGGATTATAAGACGTCTCTTCTTTTGCTCCTCCGGTGTCTCAGACGACTGCATTTCGCAGTCCGCCCACATCACAACCGGCATAGATCCCGGATTGACCGGTCGGCTGTTCCCCTTTTTCTCCGCAGGCTCGACAGTCTTCGCGATTTCGTTATCGGATTTGGCCGAACCGGCCGCAAAGAGCTGATCGGGAGCGTTTTCCTCTGCTTCCTGTTTGTTGGCAGCAGACGCACCGATCTCCGCAGCAGAGAGAACCGCAGATACCACTCTGTTTTCATTCTTTTCCGATCCATCCATCTGCACGAACACCGGGATATCCAGTTCATCGTCCTCGTCGGATCCTGTCTCGGGCAATTCCTCTTTTTCCGGAAGCTGTGCATCAGCTTCGGGCTCGACCGCCTCTGCCGAATCGCTTTCTTCCAGCGTTTCAGCGGCTTTTTCCTCTGCCGTACGGGCGGAAACAATCTCTTCCTTCAGACGTTCTACCTCGATCGTTTCCGCTTCCGCAGTCACCGCGGAACTACCCACCAATGCGAGAAGCGTCTCCGGAATCATTTCTTTGGCAGCATCGGAGGGAGCGGAACAATCACCAAGCGCCGCCCGAAGTTCCTCCGGATCATACCAGCGTTCTTCCTCACGGAAAGCCAGGGCTCGCAGAATGATCTGCCCCAATTCTTCCGGAGCGTCTATCGGCGGCGCAATCGCTTCACCGCGCATTCTCCGCTGCAGAGCTTCCGCGCGGTCATTCTGTGTGATCTCACCTTCCTCCGGCCAGAAAGGAAGCCGTCCCCCGTTGTAAAGGGAATACAGTGTCAGACCGACCCCATATACATCCGCAGCCGGGGTGCAAAACCCGCTCCAAAACAGTTCCGGAGCCATGAATTCCAGCTCCTGTTGTGTGAAACGTTTCACTCCAGACTCCATAGGCGCGCCGAGCTTCGGTTGCCGGGTCTCGGGATCCATCGTAATGTTCTCGGGCCGAACGCCTCCGTGGAATCCGTTTCGTCCCACAGCCTTTGTCAGCGCGGCGCACAGTTCCATGCCCAGTGTTATACCAGACAATTCCGTCGGCCGGCCGTTCGATCGGTTCGTTTGGTTTAGATTATCCATGCAATGCCTCCAGATTCTCCGGGCTTTCCAAAATGGGTGCTACATCTGTTATCAACTGAATATTCGGTTCGGGAGTAAGCCTGCTGTATCTTTCTTTCAGCCACTGCGCTGTTTTTTCACATTCCTGCCGGGTGGCGTTTCCCATCAGGATCAGATACTGGCTGGGACTGTATCGTGCCAACAGATCGCTGTCATGCAGCGAACCGCTCATCCCAGCACGCAGCGCACCGGCGGCACGCTCAAGATGCGCATTCTGCTCCGGCATGAAGCCGTTTCGCTCTCTCAGCGTACAGAGCACAAGATACGGACACTGTTTTCCGCGGGCGGCAATGCTCCTTGCATAGTTAAAGCAGGACACAAAGACAGAATAACTGCAGGAGCAGTTTTCCTCCCGGCTCTCCGCACCGGGATTATCCCGCACAAGAAGATCAACGACCTCATCCGCACCAAGCAGATCCCCGCTGATCCTTCTCCCCAAGGCGGAAAGCGCCGGGGAGGGCTGCCAATCATCCGTCATGGAAAGCTGCCGCTCTGCGGCAGTATATGTATCCATCGCTTCCCGGAAAAGCCGGTTGCCCAACAGAGTGTATATATACTGCGTCTGCAGTTCCTCGCAATCGGGACAATGCCCAACGGCACGATGAAGCAGTTCACGCGCTCCGTCACCACTGCCGTCGCGGGTCAAAAGACGGGCTGCCTCGCTCACGACACGAACATAAAGCTCCCGATATCGGTCAGCCTCCGCCCGTGCCCATCCGGAAAAACCAAGCATGGGGAGAAAATCACCGGTATATGCCTCAGCTGCCCGCAGAAGCATCGCTTCCCGTTCTTCCGACACGGCCTGCGTCCCAAGCGCCTCAAGAGCCAGACGCTCAAAGCGGAAAGCATCAACCTCAACGTCAACTTCCCCTTCCCAGGCATAGCATCCATGGCTCTGGACAATATACTGTCCGTCCGGAAGGCCGGTCTCCGATATCAGCCGGCGAAGCCGGAAAATGTTTACCTTCAAATTGTTTTGCGGACTGGCTACTTCGCCGTCCACATACAGGAGACGAACCAGTTCATCCCGGTGGATGGGCTGTCCGTGCCGATAGAGCAGATACTGCAGAAGCTGCGCAGCCTTTGTATAATTGTTACGTTCCAAAGTCAGGCGTTCTCCCATATAAACCAGTGAAAAATCGCCCAGCATCTGTACGTATAGCTTATTCCTGCGCACTCCGGCGGCCCCCTCAATCCGAATAATTTTCCGATTATTCAGGATAGCATACTCACCCAATTCTGTCAATTCTTTAACCGCATTTTTTCGACAAGCTTTTTTCCTCTGCTTTTCGTCGCTTCGTTAGTCAAATATTTGTCAAAGTTTTTTAATTTCCGGTCTATAATAACTCTTCCGAAACTCTCATAAAAGCATGGCGTGGCCATCCGGGATCGGACGACCACGCCTTCTCATTTTATTCAGTTATCACGCAGCCAGACTGATCGTGGTCAGCGGCACAAAGTTCTCCATATCAAGTACCGTCAGCATATCCGTGCCGACGATATACAGGAGATTGCCGATATACAAACCGCGGGCATTCCAGCTCCATCCGCAATCGATGTGCGCAAGAATTTGGAACCCTTCGCCGTCCGTATAGCTGTATACATCATAGCCCTCATCCGCCGGGAAGCCGATCAGATTCCGGGCCGGGGATACCAGAATCGCCTTGTGATTGTCGAGGGCGGCACTGTAACCCGTATCCAGAGCCAGCGTGCACAGTTCCTTCACATTGGCCGGATCCCCGGTATCAAACATGGACAGCTTCATACCATCCGTGAATCCGGTTTCCGCATCGGCATTCATACCCAGACCAAAGAGACGTCCTTCGGACCACGGATGCAGATACTCCGAAAAGCCGGGAATCTTCAGGGCGCTCAGGACCTTGGGCGAAGTCGGATCCGACAGGTCCACCGCAAACAGCGGATCGACCTGACGGAAGGTCACGAAATACCCGATTTCCCCATCAAAACGTACGGAATACACGCGTTCTTCTGCTGCCAATCCCGTAATGCTGCCCTTGATGTTCATATCTTCGTCCAGAACATACAGAGAGTTTGTCGTCGCACTGTCATCCCAGCTGTAGTTCACCCAGCCGCGTTCCTCATCCGTATAGGTCGTATAATAGGAATGGTCTTCCGTCGTAACGATCCTCAGGAATCCCTCATATTCATCCAGAGAAAACTGATTGTGCAGATAGCCGGGAACCGTTCCACTTGCCACGAGTGTCAGTCCTTCGGTAATATCGAAACGAAGGATCGTCGTTTCGCTGTAATAGTGATGATCCACGACGGTATATACGCTCTCCGTATAGGGATCGCTCTGCGCAGCTCCGTTCGAGCGACCGGTCAGATACAGGCTGTCATGGCCCATATACACCGTTTCGGCACCGCCCAGCGTGCTGACCTTCTCCAGTACAGTCCCGCTTTCCGGATCATAGACGGCCACCACCGCATAGGACGCGGAGCTCACAGCGCCCGGCAGATAGATGCAGTCCGCGGCAACAGGTTCTGCCACACCGTCTCTGTACAGGCACGGCACATAGGTCTGCGGCATCTCCTCGTCCATTTCCTCATAAATGTAGTACCGGCTTACAACATAGACGCGCCCATCCATCATACGGGAGGCAGTCATACTGCCATCCTGTCCCAGACTTGTCCGGAATGTCGGTGCCGTGGGATCAGAGACGTCATAGATATCCATTTCGACGTATTCATCATTCTCCCAATGCCAGCGTCCGTTCTCCTCGTATTCACGGTAATCCCAGACGGAGGACAGAATGATCGCCAGATCTCCGGAAATAAACAATTCCTGCGGATATTTGCTGTGGCTCTCATAGCCGCCTTTTTCACCGTAGATTATTCCCTTTTCCTCATATCCTCTTCCGACGCTCGTACGGGAAATAACAGCGGTCGCTTCGCCGTCCGCTTTGCAGATGAGGAATTCCTCATTGCGCAGAATATAAATGTACTCCCCATCCGTCTTGACGATATCGCCCTCGTCGATCCCGGATACCTGCGTATTGGTCTCCGAGTGATCTGTACCGGGTTTGGAAGAGCCATTCACGGAACTCATATCTTCCGAAGGCGCTTCCGAAGGCATTTCAGGTTCCGATTCAACGATCGCTTCCTCCGACATCTCCGAATCCCAGACCATGTCAGTTCCCGTCGTTCCTGTGCCGCGGTACCCGTTTTCCTCGGAGAAGGCCAGAATGGCAGCATAAACATCCGTATAGCTTCCTGCCATGGCCAGAGACTCTTTCTTTATTTCCGGTTCCCGGGCATCTTCGATATTTGCAGACAGGCTTCCGTCATTTGCTCCGGAATTCTGTCCGGGCGGCAAGCTTGACCCCGCGCCGCCGATCCCCAGCACCAGACCGAGACACAGTACGATACTCAAAAAGCTCCACAAAAGCTTCTTCATTGTAATTCCTCCTGTGCAGAAATTCAGATTTCACTTGAATAGACGTGAAGCCGCGGAAAAAGTTCCCGTTCTCACAGATAATTTCCACACAAAACAGGGCTTTTTTATCGCACGGCCAGGCGCTCAGCAAGAGAAGCATCCGGCACAGCGAAAAGGGTTTTATAATCCGTATAAATCACCATACCCGGTCGGGCACCCGAGGGTTTTTTCACAAAGCGCACCTGTGTATAGTCAACAGCCACACGCCCGCCCTCACGCGATTGGGAATAATACGCCGCCAGAGAGGCCGCCTGCATAAGGGTTTCCTCATCCGGCTCGCGGCCTTCACAGGAGATGATCACATGGCTGCCATGGACTTTCTGCGTATGAAGCCACATATCTGTGCGTCTGGCTGTCCGGAGCGTCAGCTCATCATTCTGCAGGTTGCTCCGCCCCACCAGGATCTGAAAACCGGAATCGGACACGAAACGAAGAGGACCGCTCCGCGGCGTCTTTGCCCGTTTTTTCTCGGTACGATCCCGCCGCAGGAATCCGCCTTCTATAAGTTCCTGCCGGATCTCCGTGAGATCCCGATCTGCCTCAGCCCGTGCCAGTTCGTCCAGCACACTGTCCAGATATGCCGCATCCGCGCGCGCAGAAGCGATCTGCTCGGTCAGTATTTTTTCGGCCGTAGCCGCTTTTTTATAGGCCTTGTAGCAGGCAGCGGCATTCTCCTGCGGTGACTTCTTCACATCCAGAGTCACCCGTACTTCCGGGCATCCCTCTTCATAGTAGTCCACAGCCATAAAGCTATCCATACCACGCCGCAGCTGCCAGAGATTGGCGGTGATAAGATCCCCACGGCGGCGGTACTTCTCCCGATCCGCAGTGGCACGCAACTCCCGCTCCTGCGCATCCAGCTTGCGCAGGAGACGATCCCGGGATGTTTTTGCCGCACGCGTGAGTTCCTGTGCCCGGCGGCGCATCGTCTCCGCCTTGTCCCTGCGCGTGTGGAAGGCATCCAGCAAAGAAGAAAAATCCGAAAATGTCTCCGATTCCACCGCATTGCCGTACTGCCCGATCGGCATAAAGCTGTAATCACGGGGTCTTCCCTGCTCTGTGAGCAAAACCGGCATGAAACGCTCATCCGATACCAGTCCGCAGAGTGCTTCCGTTTCCCTTTGCAGGGCTTGCCTTGCGTCCGCGATCGATGCCGCACGTCCCATACAGCCGGCACGATGGCACAGTTCCCGGATAAGAAGCGGCGAAAGCCCGGAGAAGGTCTCCGACAGCCAGCGTTCCGGAACGGCTTCTGCCGGCGCTGTCTCAATAAGCGCACGGCGTTCTGCCGGATCCAGAGTAAACAGGCAGGGTCTGTCCTGTGCGGGAGGCACCCGGTAGACAAGTCCCGGCAGCAGAGGCCGCGCTTCGTTTTGCTCCGGTCCCACTCGGCGCAGACAATCCAGAACACGTCCGTCCGAACCAACAAGGATGAGATTGGTCGAACGACCCATCATCTCCAACACCAAGCGCTTTCGGGAGATGACGCCCAGCTCGTCCGGCGCATCCACCTCAAGGATCAGCAACCGTTCCATAGGCGGCTGCGTCAGGCCGCAGATCCTGCCGCCGTTCAGATGTTTCCGCAGAAGCATGCAGAACATGGGCGGCGACGCGGGATTTTCAAAGGAAGCCGTCGTAATATGTGCGCGGGCACTCCCCGTTCCCGCTGATAAAAGAAGGCGCAGGGTTTCCCCGGCGCCCCGAAGGCCCAACAGGATCATGTCCCGTGCGGGCATCTGTATCTTATCAATTTTCGCGCCGGTCACCCGGGGGGCAAGCTCCCGGGTCAGCGCCGTAAGACATACCGCATCAAGTGGCATTGTCCGAGTCCTCCATAATCATCCTGAACAGTTCGTTTACACGCTGCTCTTCACCGCGAAGATAAAGCCAGCCGAACAGCGTCTCCAAGCCCGTGGCCGCGTGGTATTCTCCCACAGCGGCTCCACGGGGGATAGCATGGACATGGGCATTCCGCCCGCGGCGGAACACTTCCCATTCCGTTTCCGTAAGCTGCATTTCGATCTTCTTGATCGCACGCGCCTGTGCCGGGGCGGAAACACGGCGCACCGCTTCCCGGTGCAGAACCCGGGCTGTCCGGTTCCCTTCCAGAGTCAGCCGTGTGCGTACCAGCAGTTCATATACCGCATCCCCCACATGGGCCAGAGCAAGGGTACTCATTGCATTCAGTTCCCGGTCCGAAACACAGGGTCTGAAACATTCTTCCATTTACAGCGTCTCCTCACCATCATCGGATTCCGGAAGCATCGCTTCTTCCATGCAGATCTGTTCCACCGGAGCACGTCCGCTGCCAAACTGCATCTCCTGCCACTGCTCCTTTGTAATCAGTATCTGACGCGGTTTAGAACCCTCAAACGGGCCCACTACGCCGATTTCTTCCATCTGATCCACAAGACGCGCCGCGCGGGCATAACCCAGCTTCAGCCGCCGCTGCAGCATGGAAACGGAGGCCTGTTTGGTGTCAAAGATAACATCCACCGCCTGCGGAAGCAGTTCGTCATATTCGGAAAACGGCTCGTCCGACGTCTCATCTCCGCCGGAGACTGCAACATGGTTCCCATGACCGTTCGTCTGTGCGCCGGAGCTTTTTTCCGCCGCCGCACGCTCGATCTGATCCATGATCTCATTGCTGTAGCAGGCTTCGGCATTCCCCTTGATGAAATCAATGACCTTTTCGCGCTCTTCGTCGGAGATAAAGGCTCCCTGCACGCGGATCGGCTTACCGCTGCCCAGAGGTGCATACAGCATATCGCCCATACCGATGAGTTTTTCCGCACCCTGCTGATCCAGAATAATACGGCTTTCCAGCGCGCTCGAAACAGCAAAGGCAATACGACTGGGGATATTGGCTTTCATAAGTCCGGTAATGACATCCGACGACGGGCGCTGCGTGGCGATCACCAGATGCATACCCGATGCACGGCCCATCTGTGCCACACGGCAGATACTTTCTTCCACTTCCTTGGAGGCCACAAGCATAAGGTCCGCAAGCTCATCGATCACAATCACGACCTGCGGCATCGTCGGTTCCCCGACTTTGCTGCGATAGGCATTATACCCCGCCAAATCGCGCACGCCGACCTCCGAGAACAAGCGATAGCGCTTCATCATTTCCACAACCGCCCACTGCAGCGCGCCCGCGGCTTTTTTCGGGTCGGTAACGACCGGGACATACAAATGCGGGATTCCGTTATAGATGCCCAGTTCAACCATCTTCGGGTCGATCATAATGAGTCGGACTTCGTCCGGAGTGGATTTATAAAGCAAGCTGATGATCAGCGAGTTCATACAGACGGACTTACCGCTTCCGGTGGTACCGGCGATAAGCATATGCGGGAGCTTCGCAATATCGCCCACGATCGCGCTGCCGGCAATATCCTTACCGATGGCAAAACTGAGTTTTCCCTGCGCATTGCGGAACGTGGGAGAACTAACGATATCGCGGAGATACACCGTGCTGACCAACTTGTTGGGCACTTCAATTCCAACGGTGGAAATTTTGTCCGGAATAGGCGCGATGCGCACACTGAGTACACCCAGAGACAAAGCCAGATCTCCGGCAAGATTCGTGAGCTTATTCAGTTTCACGCCGGCCTCAAGCTCCAGATCATACCGCGTGACCGTAGGACCACGCGTAACATCCCGTATCGAAGCACCGATCCCGAAGCTCTTAAGCGTAGCATCCAGACGTTCCCGATTAAGAGAGATCTCTTCCCGTCCGTCCAGCACAGTTGCATTACCCATGCGCAGAAGATCAAGCGGCGGAAATTCATAGGCCTCCGGGGCCTCGGCAGCAGCTTCCTCCAGCGTACGCGCGAATTCCTCTGCCTCATTTACCGTGGATTTGCCGCTCTCCTTCGGAGGATCGCAGATCTCCGATACAACGGAAATAGGCACCGGCGCAGCGGGCTTATCCAGGGGGGAAGCAAAGGGTTTTTCTGTCTCCGCAGTAAACGGGACCGTCTCCTCCTCGGGGCTGAACCGTTCCGGTGCAGGAAGGTCTGCTGCCGTTTTTTTCGGTTCTCCCGCTGCCGGAGCAGGAGCTTCGGTCTCTGCAGGTACATCCGCTCCGGACAACAGCTGATCCGGTGTACGAACACGGGGCTTGGGATTGAAAAATCCGATCTTTTTACCCTCTGCGGATTTAACGGCGGGCAGTTTCTCCGTAGGCTCATCCATCGGAATATCAATGGCATGACGCAGCCGCATCTGTTCCGGGACAGGCTCTTCCCTGGCCGCATGCTTGCCGGACTGCCGCTTCGGTTCAAGCGCAGGTTCCGCTTTTTTCTCCGGAACCGGTTTATATTCCGGGCGCGGCTTGCGGCTGCGGCGTTTCTCCGCGATCCGTGCGGGGGTCAGGCGCAAAGCGAGCATCAGGAAAACAAGGAAAATGCAGATGCAGGCAGGAACGGCACCGTAGATGCTGAACGCACTTTCCATCAGCAGGCCCAATGCACCGCCTGTGACACCGCCGCAGATCATGGCCTGGCCGTCAACATACAGCTGCGAGATCATTTTCCATCCAAGTTCATAATCGATACGGCTGAACAGCATGTGTGCCAGTGTGCCGAAAAACACCGGCAGCAGCAGAGCTGAAACCAGCCGGAAACGCACAGGCCGTCCACGATGGAAGCCCAGGATCCATGCTCCAAGAAGGAGAGACGGCGGGAAAACAAAGTAACCCCAGCCGATCACGCCCTTGATGGTATTGCAGAAGAAATCTATGAACCAAGCCTCCAGGTTGAAATATCCCAGGAAGGAGAACATTCCCAGGAACAGGCAAACCACCGCGCCGATTTCACGGCGGATAGGCTTCGATTGTTTTTTCGCGGTCTGTTTCTTTCCGGCAGAACTGCCGGCATGCGCAGTCGTTCCGGGTTTTTTGGTTGTTCCGGTTCCCTTTTGTGTCATGGTATCCACTCCAGTTAGAATATCATCGAAAGAATGATGGTCACTACACCGATGCCCCAGCAGTAATAGGCAAAGGCACCAAATCTTCTGCGGTCAGCGATATACCGCAGCAATCTGATGGCAAAATAACCGGAGACCGCCGCCGTCAGCATACCGACAAGATAGGCAGGCACACAGGACCAGTCAAACGGTTCCCCAATAGCATCCAGCAGGCCAAGAAGATTCGCTCCCAACACAGCCGGGATCGAAAGAAGCAAAGAAAACTTTACGGCAAACTTCCGATCCAGACCCGCAGCCAGGCCGGCTGTGATCGTTACTCCCGAGCGGGAAAGGCCGGGGATCGTACCCACGCACTGGCACAATCCGATCAGCAGTGCATCGCGAACACGCATGCTTCCCTCGCGTTTGTTCCCCTGAGCCATACGATCCGATATGTACAGCATGCAGCCGGTAAGCAGGAACACCAGACCGATAAAGAATGTGCTGTAATAGAGTTTTTCGATCTGATCCATGACCGGCAGGATCAAAAAGAGCGGCAGTGTACCCAGCACCAGCATCAATGCCAGCCGACCGGCAGGACGACGGCATTCGGGTTCCTGCGACGGATGACGAATGCTGCGAAAAATGGCCAGCACTTCAAACACCATGGATTTTATATCGCTCCAATAGGCCGCAATAACGGCAGCCAGCGTTCCAAGATGCAGAAGAACATCAAAGAACATATGTCCGTCCTCTGCCGTCTGCATCGAAAAGATATTCTGAAATACAGAAAGATGACCCGAACTGGAGATTGGCAGAAACTCCGCCACTCCCTGAATGAGGCCCAGAAGCATCGCATACCAGATTGTCATATCATCTCATCCCTCCCGGATCCAAAAATAATCCTGCGGTTTCCGAGCGCTTTTCGCGCACGGAAAACAGCTGTTAATTTCAAATTATTATATTATTGTATCATATCTCCTGCCCATTTACAACGCTTCGCTCTAAAATTTTCACCCCGGCAGTTCTGTACAGCCTATGCGTCCGTCCCGGGAAAAAGACACGCCCGCCGGCTTCCGCTTTTCCGCATACTCCGCCCGAGCGATTCAGCTCAAAGTTTTTTCTTCGGAGGGTAAACACCTGCCGAAAGAAGGACCTCCACAACACCGCCCGCGATGCATCGTGCTTTATCGGAAATATGATCACAGTGGATCTGATCGGCGGAACGGGGATCCACGTCGGCGAGTTTGAATCCCGGTGTAACGGGATACCCTTCCGGCAGCATCCCCCGCACCGTGCCGGAGATCACCGTCACGACCGGCATATCATCCACCATGGCAACACAGTCCCCTGCTTCCACACGTTCCCCGATGTCCCGAAGAACGTGCACACGTCCATCCGTCGGTGCGTGCAGCACGCGCTCTTCCCCATAGCCGCCGATGATACCCGGTTTTCCCGTATCGGCTTTGGCCGATTTCGTATAATACACACGTCCGAGATCGGCTCCGCGCATGGTTTCCACTACGGCATGGCAATCCAGCCCTGCCGTAAAGCCCGGGCCCAGGGCCACGACACAAGGAGCCATATTCAGATTGGTTCCGAGATTCTTTTTGGCCAGAATGGCGTCCACGACAGCCGACGGGCGAAGGATCCGCAGGCAGTCACACGAAGGATCGACAAGGATCGGCAAATGTCCCTGCTGCATAATCTTTTCCGCTTCGTCCAAAGTATCCGCCCGGTACGCTGTCACGCCCTCCACGCAGGCGCAGCCGTTCCACACCGCAGTGGAAAAAGCGGCCTGCCGCCGGATCGCCGCAGGCTGCGGCAATTCCAGAGCAAGCACCGGCCATCCGCATCGTACGAGTTTATGAATAACGCCTGTCGCCAGATCTCCGGCGCCGCGGACCAAAATCAGACCTTCCATCATTCTCCTCCAAATACTTTCCGCCGTCACGGCGCACAATATCAAAAAACAGGCAGAAAAGACCGTTTCTTCTCTCCCTGTCTGGCTTCTGTATATTCAGCGGCCCACTTTGGCCGCAAAGAATAAGGCTTTTCCTGTTCCGGCTGCGGACAAATCCGAAAAACCGACCGCATGGTTTCTGGCGGAGACATATGGGAATCGAACCCATCCGGAAGACCGTCGGCCTCCACAACGGTTTTGAAGACCGCGGGGCACACCAGCGCCCATCTGCCCCCATATTTGTTGCCGAATTGCTCTGAAATGCCCCAAAAGTTGCTTTATTGTAACACTCTTTTTTGTGCAAAGTCAAGCACTTTCCCCGTGACGGATCCCTTGTCCTTGCAAAATTTTTCGGGATATGTTATAGTCGGTATGAAAATTGCTTACAGGCGCATCACAACAGGGAGGCAAATACCATATGGGTCTGAAGCTGGAGCTGAACCAAAAACAAGAGCTTACACTGTCCCCGCAGCTGCTGGAGGCAATGCAGGTTCTGCAGATGAACACCTGTGACCTCCAGGGTTTTCTTCTGCATGAACTGCAGGAGAATCCGGTTCTGGAAGCAGAACGTATTTCTCCCCCTTCCGAAGATGCCGAACAGTTGGTTCGCCGGCTGCAGTGGCTGGATAATCAGCCGCGCCGCAGGCATGAAACCGTTTCTTCCGCCGACGATCCCGTTATGGATTTTGCCTCGCGCATTTCCGCCCCTCAGTGGGAGGATTCTCTGGAAGCTCATCTGATCCTTCAGCTCCCTCCTCTTCAACTAGACGAAGAGGAAGAACGCTGCGCCCGTTTTCTCATTCATTGTGTTGATGATCGCGGTTATCTTTGCGACAGTCCGGAAGAATTGTCCCTCCAGCTCGATCTCGATGTGGAAATGATCTCCCGCATCATCGATCGGCTACGGAAACTGGATCCGCCGGGAATCTGTGCAAAAGATCTGGCGGGCTGTCTGGAAGCTCAGCTGAGCGGTCGTCCCAACTGTGAGGTCGAACTATCCATCATCCGCTCTCATCTCGATGACATGGCACATGGACGCTACGGTCTTATCGCGAAAAGCCTCGGCGTTCCTCTTGAACGCATCAACCGTGCCTGCGGCGTCATTCGCACGCTGGATCCCTCTCCCGGCTCCATTTTCTCCGGCGGCGCCGCCACGGTATATACCATCCCGGACGTCATCGCCGTACAGACCGAAGAGGGTTTCGATGTACGGCTTAATGATCGTATGCTCCCTGATCTCAGTATCAGTGATTATTATAAAAACCTGATGAAAAGCAGCGACAGTGCAGAAGTTCGGGAATATCTCCTGAACCGTTTCCAGCGCGCCCGCTGGCTCATCAGCAGCGTAGAACAGCGCCGGACAACACTTCTGTCCTGTGCCCGCGCGATCGTCGAAATACAGAACCGATATTTTCTGGGCGAAACGGATCATCTGGAACCCATGTCCCTCGCGGATGTGGCGGAAAAACTGGATATCCATCCCTCCACGGTCAGCCGTGCGATCCGGGATAAATATCTTCAGTGCGGAGCCAGGATCTGTGCGTTCAAAAGTCTGTTTACCCGTTCTCTCAACGGCACGTCCGGCACTTCCACCGACCGCGCCCGTGTCGGGATCCGCCGCCTCATCGATGCGGAGGATAAACAGCATCCCCTCTCCGATCAAAAACTCTGTGATCTGCTGGCGGCAGAGGGTGTGCATCTCTCTCGCCGTACCATTGCAAAATACCGTGAGGAGATGAACATTCCAGGTACATTGGTTCGCCGGCAGCGCTGATAATATTCTCCTTTTCCCAAAACCGGTCGGAAGACTCTTTGGCAAAAAAGGCAGAAAGCTCGAAGTTGTTGAAAAAAGACTTGACAATGCATCCGGAAATTAATATAATTATAAGGCTTTCGGTTGTCGGGGTGTAGCGCAGATGGTAGCGTGCTTGGTTCGGGACCAAGAGGCCGCGGGTTCAAGTCCCGCCACTCCGACCAAAAAAATGAAGACTCCTACGCAAGCAGGGTTCTTTATTTTTT
>JAUMXS010000012.1:5730-18419 GCA_030528965.1 Eubacteriales bacterium | reverse complement strand
GGCTTCCGTGCACCCGACTGTGTGGTGGACGCCGTCCGCGGCCATCTGGATCAGGCGCAGGGCTACTCCGACTCCAAGGGCATTATGGAAGCCCGTGAAGCCATCGCCGCTTACTGCCGTGATGTCAAGAACATTGCGGGAGTCACTGCCAATGACGTCTATACCGGCAACGGCGCTTCGGAACTCATCTCCCTGAGCATGCAGGCTCTTCTGGACCGTGACGATGAGATCCTGATCCCCACCCCGGACTATCCGCTCTGGACCGCGACCGCCACGCTGGCAGGCGGCACCGTTGTCCATTACCGCTGCGATGAAAAGGCCGGCTGGCTGCCCGATATCGCGGATATCCGAAAGAAGATCACGCCTTACACCCGTGCCATTGTCGTGATCAATCCCAACAACCCGACCGGTGCGCTTTATACGGTCGAGGTTCTGGAGGAGATCGTCGCGCTGGCCCGTGAACACGGACTCATCATTTTTGCGGACGAGATCTATGACCGTCTCGTTATGGACGGACTGAAACATACCTCGATCGCTTCCCTCGCCCCCGATGTACCGACCGTGACCTTCAACGGCCTGTCGAAATCTCACCTTGCCGCCGGTTACCGCGCAGGCTGGATGTGCATTTCCGGCAACAAGGTCGCCGCCGCAAACTACATTGAGGGTCTGAACATGCTCTCCTCCATGCGTCTGTGCTCCAACGTACAGGCCCAGTACTCCATTGCCCCGGCTCTGGCCGATCCCTTTGCTGCACATGCTATGCTGGAACCCGGCGGACGCGTCTATGAACAGCGCGAATGTATGATGAAATCCCTCGCCGCCATCGACGGTATCTCCGTGGTGAGACCCAGCGCCGCCTTCTACTCCTTCCCGCACCTTGATGCCAAACGTTTCGGTATCGTGGATGACGAACGCTTTGCGCTGGATTTCCTGCGCGAAAAACATGTTCTGCTGGTCCACGGCGGCGGTTTCCACTGGCCGGAACCCGACCATTTCCGCATCGTCTATCTGCCGACTGTCGATGTGCTCAGCGAAGCCATCGGAAAGCTCGGCGAATTCCTGGACGGTTACCATCAGAAGCCCTGACCGGTACCTCCGCAATAAAACACCCCGTCCGTTTGAGCAGACGGGGTGTTTTCCTGTTCGGTTCTGCCTTACAGAAAACGACATCGATCATCGGCATGATGACAGGCAATCGTTCGTCAGGCTTTATCTCGTATTCTCATCGTACGAAAAAAGGTCCCGGGAGAAATACTTCCCGGGACCTTTTTGTCTTTATTCTTCAGGCAGGAGCGCGATATTATGAATTTCCTGCATCCAGCTCCACCAAGGGCTGGGATCCTTCACGATTGTGGACGCATCCACCCGCTCCGCTCCGACGCAGAGCAGATCCAGCCGCTGATAGGTCGGCAGTTCACATGCCCAGCCGGCCGCGAGCTTCATGCATTCCTCATAAAGCGCCGCACGCCGTGTGCGGTCTGTTTCCTTCCGCGCCTCGACGAGTTTGGCATTCAGCGCCGCATCGTTGATCGCATAATAATTGCTGCCTTCTCCGCCCCGGAAGGGGATGCAGTCCCCGGAATAGTTCCAGTACAGGTCCGGATCCGCCGAGTATTCCCATGCGGCGACCCAGATCTCCTGTGTTCCGGCCGCCACTCGGCTGAGCAGCTCGCGGGAATCGTCCAGATCCACGATCTCAAGGCCCAGACCCATGCCGGCAAGGATCCCGGCTGTTTCTTCCAGGATGGCATAGCAGGGATGATCGCCTTCGCCGCCGCCCTGTATAAGGACTTTATATTTCAGCTTGGCACCCGTGGGCGCATCCGTAAAATACCAGCGTACTTCGTCCCACACATAACCTGCGGCACGGAAGTAGGCCTTTGCCGCCGTAACGGCCGCTTCGAGCCGCTGCTCCGCCGTCTGGCCCTCTTCCAGTATCGTCGTACCGTCGATGGCGATGGAAAACGCCTCCGCAGTCTCCTCCGGCGCCGCCCAGGAGGACGCACAGATCGGCGCGTTGATCATATACGCCGCCTCACCCCACGTTTCCGTCAGGACCTTTTCACGGCAGGCCGACATGATCGTCATCAGGGCACGGCGCAGATTCTTCGAAGCCTCCGAATCCGGATCTCCTCCCACATTAACAGAGTCTGCATTGATGCCGATATAGCCATATCCGGCAAAATCCTGAGGCCATGCCGCCACGACTTCACCGGCGAGTTCTCCGTTGGAGTTTCCTTCCCGTACGGCAGCAAAGGCTTCCGGACTTCCTTCCACCAGCGCCAGATCAAGTTCTCCGTTCAGGACCGTATCGAGTTTTTCCTCCTCTTCCGTCTCCATGAAACGAATCGTGGTGGTCTTCGGCACACCCTTCCAATAATACTCATTGGCGGTGAAACTCACCTGGCCTCCGGCATATTCCGTCACGCAGTAAGGACCCGCACCCATCGCGTCATTGAGTCCGGTCACAGTCCCCACCTCTCCGGCAGGGAATCCGAAACTGCCTGCCTCGTAATCATACAGGTCCGGGTCGCCGTAGAAATGCATCGGCGCAATATACACATCACAGTACTTGAAAATATCGGAAGCGGAAAATTCCGAAACCGTGAGTTCCACGGAATAATCATCCGTCCGGACAAGCCCCGACACAGTGGTTACCTGACCGGTATAATACGGATCCTTCGCCGCCCACTCGGAGATCAAACGATTCTTGGCAGAGGTGACAACATCGGTCCCCTCTCCCAGCTCAATATTCCAATAGGAGACCGGGTCACCGGCATAGGCCGTCAGACACTCCGAATAAAAATCCTCTATCGTGGGAAAGCTCTCCGAAAGATCCCAGGTCGTTCCCGAGACGGCACCGACAAGGTTCCCTGCCTCATCGAAGTTCGCAAAATTCCACATATACATGCCGAACATGACCCGCAGGCCCTCGTGCTCCCGGATCTCCTCGGAAGTGTAACCGGTATAGGCCTCGGCATAGTTCATGTAATTGACCGCACAATAATCCACGATCCCGCGGATACTGTCGATCCATGCCTCACGGATCGCATTCTCGACTTCCGCGGCATAATCGCTGTCCGCGTAATCTCCGTCGTTGTAGACCGAATCAAACAACGCGGCATACCGGTCATACAAAGCGGCCGGGGTGCCTGTACTGTAATCGCGCAGACCTGCGATGGCACTGTCACGCAGGGAATTTGCACCCACATAGTCCGGATCCAGCAAAACATAGTACGTAAACAGAAGATCGTCGGCAGTGACCGGCGTACCATCACTGAACCGCAGGTCGTCCCGAAGACGAATTCTCAGTGTAGTCGTTCCGTCATAGTTGGGCTGGATCTCAATGTTTGCCGGGCCGGTATATGTATAATCCGTACCCTCGTAAGCAATGGTCTCACCCTCAATGCCCTGCAGGACGGCTTCGCCGCCGCGTGCCACGGTGAGCAGCGGAAGCTGGGTCATCTCCACTACCGAAAGGTCTCCCGCCGTCTCAGCGGTAAAGGGAGAAAATCGTCCCGAAACCACATCAACAGCCACGCGCAGGGCTTCATCCCGCGGCGCAGGTGTTTCCTCAGGTTCGGGGGAGGGCGCAGTCGTATCCGTCGGTTCCGGCGCGGGCGTCGGCGTCTGTTTGGTCAGCGTAAACTCGCAGCCGGCCAGCATTGCAAAACAAAGCAGGACTGCAAGGATCCGCAGAGTTTTTTTCTTCATGAAAAACCTCCTTTTCCGATCCTGAATCTTTTTCCATCTCCTTTTTATATATTATATCAGCCTATCGAAACTGTCAATCACTCCGTCAGGACTTGTCCGGATTCGCCCAATTCTGCGTCAAAAATGCGGTAAACTGTTTCTGCACACTACAAAAAGAGGGGGTGCGGCGTCATGCCGTATTCAACGACCTGCTTCGGGCAAAGGCGAACCCAACTGCAGTATCTTCCTGTGGACGAACTTCTGCCGGGGTCTGTTCTCCCCCGTCGGCGCTTTGATCCGGAGTCTTTATATGAACTGGCCGAAAGCATCACGGTCTTTGGTATTCTCCATCCTCTCACTGTTCGTCGGCGCGGTGAAAACTACGAACTGGTCGCCGGTGAACGGCGTCTGCGCGCCGCGCGGCTGGCAGGACTGCGGGAAGTCCCCTGTCTGGTGCTGGACGCAGACATGGAAACCGCCGGTCTCATTGCCATGGCGGAGAACCTGCAGCGAGAGGATCTGGATTTCCGGGAAGAGTCCGAAGGGCTGGAACGGATGATACGTCTGTTTGGATTGAGCCGGGACTCCTGCGCAAGGAAGATCGGATGCTCCCCGGAGGAAGCAGAACGGAAACTGCAGCTTCTCCGGCTCCCGCCGGATGTTCTGGACAGTCTGCAGGCAAGCGGGCTCACGGAACAGCATGCCTACTGTCTCCTGCGTCTGCCGGATGCAGTCTCCCAGCGCACTGCACTCGTACATTTTCGGAGAGCCGGTCTTGCCGCGTCCGCCGCGGAAGCCTATGTGGAACATATTCTGCATCCCGCACCTCCGCCCCGACCAGAGGCCCGGGGTGTGATCAAGGATCTCCGTATTTTCCTGAACACCCTCACGCGCGGGATGAGACTGCTGCAAAAAGGCGGCGTCAATGCTCAAATGGAGCAGCACGAAACCGAGGACAGTCTCCTGATCACCATTCGCATCCCCAAATGAGCCTTCAAACGGTCTTAAAATGGCCTCTCAGTCTCATTTTTTCCATTCCGAAAAAATCCTTCGGTTTTCTGTCCTGCAATTCGATAAAAACTCTTGCAATTCATGAAAGGGTCTGTTATTATATTTGGGCGTCCGTTTGGACGAAAATAATCGAAGGAGGTGCAGCATGGCAAAGTGCGAGTTCTGTGACAAGGGCGTTGTTTTCGGTATCCGTGTCAGCCACTCCCACCGTCGTTCCAACCGCGTGTGGAAGCCCAATGTCAAACGCGTTAAGGCCATTGTGGACGGCTCTCCGAAGCATGTCTACGCCTGCACCCGCTGCCTCCGCAGCGGAAAGGTCACCCGGGCCCAGTAACACCCGGTATCATTTCCAAAATGATCGAATCAAGCCTGCCTTTGGCGGGCTTTTTTCGATTTTCGGGGGTTTTTCCTCTCACCATAAGAAAACCGTCCTGTCCGCAAACAGCGGACGGGACGGTTTTTTGTTCTCCCGAACATTTATGTATCATTCAATGGATTTGAGCGACTCCGCCATATTGATCTTCCGCAGGCGTGGGAGCATGATCCAGTCGACCAGCAGAGAAAACACGATCGTAAGGACGAAACAGATCACAAAGCTCATCAGGCTGATCCGCACGTCAAAACGCATCAGATCAATCTTGACATTATACATCACGAACCGATGCAGTCCGATACCCATGGGAATGCCCGCAAGCGCCCCCAGCAGGGTAAGCACGATGTTCTCCCGGAACACATACCAGGCTGTCTCCCGCGGATAGAACCCCAGCACCTTGATGGTGGCGATCTCCCGGATGCGTTCGTTGATGTTGATATTCGTCAGGTTATAAAGCACGATAAACGCCAGGGCCCCGGCACTGACCACCACGGCAATAATGATATAGCCCATACTCTGCAGCGAGGTGGCCAGGCGGTCACGCATATCCGCGCAGAGGGAAACATTACCCACAAGATCATTGCTCAGAAGTTTTGCGGAGCCGGTGTATATATCCTCGCCTTCCCGGAAATTCACATAAGCGGACTGGATCGGACAAGTCCCTCCCAGCTGTGCCGCATAGGTTTCCGGACGGATGATGCAGTAATTTTCGACGTGGTTTTCGTAAATGCCGGAAACCTTCAGGACGAGCTGCTCCATGTCACTGTTGAGCGTCGTGAAACTGTCGCCCACACGCAGACCCAGCGTATCGGCCAGATTGTCGTTGATCACAGCCTCATGCAGCCCCGGCAAAGGTATCGGCTGCCCGTCGGCATGCAGATCGATAAATGCGCTGTAATCCTCTGTCTCCGGTGCCAGAAGCGTCGTCGTCTTTGTGACGCCATCGGCGGTCGCGTCCGTCGCGCTCTCGTGCTGGAACACGATCTCTTCGATCACGTCCCCACATTCGCCGAGAAATTCCGCACGGTCCGCCTCCGTCAGTTCTTCCCGAAAACTGACAGAGCCGTCATAAAGCGTGATCTCCTCATACTGATAATCCACCACGCCGTTAACGGAGTCCATAATACCGAAGCCGGTGATGAGCAGTGCCATACAGCCGCCGATGCCGAGTACCATCATAAACAGTCTCTGCTTGTACCGCAAAATATTCCGCATGGAAACCTTCCCGAAGAAGTTCAGCCGGTTCCAGAAGAAGGGGATCCGCTCCAGCACGGTGCGGCGGCCGGCTTTCGGAGCTCGCGGGCGGATGAGTTCTGCCGGCGCCTCCGCCAGATCACGGCTGCAGGCATACCATGTGGCGCCGAAGGTGCAGAGCACGAAGGACAGCACGATCGCCGCGGCAAGTTTTATATCGAAATAGAAAAGAAGCTTTTCCGAGAAATGATACATGGAAGAATAGGCCTTCCAGATCACGGCAGGCAGGGCGAAACTACCCAGCCAAACGCCCAATGTGCAGCCGATGAGTGCCGCGCTTCCGGAATAGATGAGAAAGCGCATCATGATCGCACCGCTTCCGTAGCCCAGCGCCTTGAATGTGCCGGTCTCCGTCCGCTGCTCATCCACCATGCGCGTCATGGTCGTAATGCACACCAGCGCCGCAACAAGGAAAAAGAAGATCGGAAAAATCGTGGCAATGCCCGCCACGATGGACGCATCGTTCTGAAAACAGACATACCCCACGTTGGCCGAACGCCGCAGGACATACAAAGTCGGTTTCTTGAGATCGTTCAGTTCCTCTTTGGCATCGTCGATCTCCCGGCGCGCATCCTCAAGTTCGGCTTCCGCATCGGCAAATTCCGCCTCTGCTTCCGCTGTGCCGTCATTGTATTCGACCCAGCCGTCCGCCAATTCGATTCGTCCATCCGCCAGTTCCGCCTCCGCATCCCGAAGCTCCGCTTCCGCATCGGCAGTCTCCTGTTCAAGCGTGACCCAGCCGTCAGCGACCTCCTGCAGACCATCGGTATATTCCTGCCAGCCGTCGTCCAGTTCTTTTCGGGCGTCTTCCAGCTCACGTTCTCCGTCCAGCAGTTCCTTCTCGCCCTCTTCCAGTTCCTTTCGGGCATCTTCCAGTTCTCTCCGCGCATTGTCCAGCTCATCCTTTGCCTCATTGAGCTGCTCTTTCGCCATCGTGAGCTGCCACCAGGCGCGCTCCATGGTTTCCGCGCCCTGATTATAGGCGAGCTGTCCCTCATCCAACGATGCTTTCACCCGGGAGAGAGTCTGCTGCGTCAAGCCTTCCGAATATCCCTGCGCACGCAGTTGCGCATCCGCCGTCTGCCACGCAGCGGACAAAGAAGCCGCCGACATACCGTAGGCAGACAAAGAGGCGTCAAGCATGGCAACCGTTCCCTGCGCTGTCGGGTCTCCGGCTTCCGCCGCTGCCAGCTGCCCCTGCAAAAAGGCCGCAAAGGTACCGGGATCCATGCCCATGCCGGCAGCGATCCCCGACACTGCGCCGTACAGACCGCTCAGCTGTTCATACTGTTCCTGCGCCGCGGCGAGTTGTTCTTTCGCATCTCCTATCTGACCGCCTCCGGAGCTGTATGCCCGGCGCGCTTCCTCATATTGCGCCAGACCGTCTTCATATTCCGCCAGACCATCCAGATAGTCCTGATAGCCCTCGTTGTATTTCTGCAGACCATCTTCGTATTCCAGCCGGGCCTCCTGCAGTTTCTTCAGTCCGTCTTCGTACTCCTCTTCGCCGTCACGCAGCTTTTCCTCGGCTTCTTTCAGCTCTTCTTCGGCATCCAAAAGTTCCTGCCGCGCCTTTTCGGACTCCTCGCGGAGTTCTATCCATCCATCCGCGATCTCCTGTGCGCCGTCGGCAATATCCTGTTCCGCTTCCAGCAGTTCCTGCAGTGCATCCTGCAGTTCCTGCAGTGCTTTCGCCTTTTCCTCGGCATATTCCGCTTCACCGTCGCGCAGTTCTTCCTCCGCGTCGTATATCTCTTCCCAGGCATCTGCCAGGATCCCCTGATATCTCTTATCCGCCTGGAGTTCGCCGGCTTCCGTGACAGCCTGTTCCATCGCATCCGCCGCGCTCTCGTATGTATCGTTATAGAGATATCCGCCCTCATCCAGAGTCAGGTAGATATCCGTGTAAAAGTCCATATCATAGCTCTCCGCCGGAATGAAAACGAAGGCGCGGATGGAGCCGTTTCCGAGCGAGGTCGCGCCGCGCTCATAGTTCATATACAGCGGTGAAAGCGCGATCCCCACGATCGTGAACTTCCGCCGGGTGAAAAAGTCCAGATCGTCCGGATCGTTGGTATCGGAAAGGCAGATGACCTTTCCGATATCCTCTTCCGAAAAGACATTGCTGTCCGCCAGACATTCGCCCGGTTTTTCGGGCAGCCGTCCCGCCGTCACCGTGGGCAGATTGATAAGTTCCGGAAGAGACATCGTATGCAGCACAAACTCAGAACTGCTACCCTCCATGTGACAGATAATATCCTGCGCACGTCCGCCTTCCGCCGTCTCCACTCCCTCGATCGCCGCCACAGCCTCCAGTTGTTCCTCCTGGAAGCCCAGCGTCGAGAGCAGGCGGTAATCATAGAAATTCTGCGCTGTGAGATACCTGTCCGCCGTCCGGAGCATGGCGTCCTCGGAAACCGTCAGCCCGGCCAAAAAACCGGAACCCAGCGCAATAATACAGAGGATCGCCAAAAAGCGGCCCATAGAGCCGCGAATGGAACGTATTATATTTTTCCGCAGCCCTGTTTGCATCTCTGTCTTCTTTCTCTTTCTCTGTAAATCTGTCTCTGCTATATCGATATCTTATTATAATCCGAATATTCGAAAACAGTTACCACTCGATCTCCGATACCGGCAGGGGATTCTCGTTGCAGCGCACGGACGTAACCATACCGCTCTTCACACGGATGACCCGATCGGCCATGGCCGTAAGGGCGGAGTTATGGGTGATGATGACCACTGTCATGCCTGTTTTGCGGGAGGTATCCTGCAGAAGCTGCAGAATGGCCTTGCCGGTATTGTAATCCAGCGCACCGGTCGGCTCATCGCAGAGCAGCAGCTTGGGATTTTTGGCCAGAGCGCGGGCGATCGCCACGCGCTGCTGTTCACCGCCGGAGAGCTGTGCGGGAAAATTATCCAGACGCTCACCCAGTCCGACTTCACGCAGGACCGTCTCCGCATCCAGCGGATCCTGACAGATCTGCGCCGACAGTTCCACGTTTTCCAGCGCCGTGAGGTTCTGAATTAGGTTATAAAACTGGAATACGAACCCCACATCCAGCCGCCGGTAGGTCGTCAGCTGTTTGGAATTGAGCCGCGAAATCTCCTCTCCGTCCAGCAGGACCGTCCCCGAGGTAAGGGTATCCATACCGCCGAGAATATTGAGCAGCGTGGTTTTTCCCGCGCCGGAGGCGCCCACGATGACGCAGATCTCTCCTTTTTCAATGGTAAACGTCGCATCGCGCAGCGCTTCGATCTGCACTTCGCCGATAACATAGGTCTTTTTTACGTTTTTAAATTCCACAAAAGCCATGTTTTCACCGCCGTTCCGGAAATTTATCGTCCCCTTCCCTATTGGATCAGATGGTCCTTCACAAAGGGGGTCCGGGACAAAACCAGATACCCAAGCACACTCAGGAGCAGCACCGCCGCCGAGAGGACCGGGATGGAAAACAAACAGTAGAACAGATATACATTGATGTTCAGTCCGCGGAAAGCCAGCACGAAGAAATGATGGATGAGATAAATACAGAAGCTGGCACGCGCGAATCGTTCCGCCCGCGGCATCGGGCCTTTCCCGGCCGTGAGGGACGACACCGTCCCGAACAGGCCGAGCGCCATCAGTGCCACGCCGGGGGTCATTCCCTCCATGAGATCCCCGTACGGTGTGTCGAGGTACAGCGACACCGCCACCGTCCCGCCGAATACAAGAGCATAGCCCAAAATCAGAAGTCCGATATACCGTCCCGCCTGTTCCCGTCCGGGTCTGGAGGACCGCACATACCAGCCCAGCATGGCATAGCCGATGGCGGCATAGGTATTGCTCAGAGGATACTGCGCCGGCACCCCGTCGTTGGAGGCCATAGGCTCGAACTTCCATACATACGGGAACACGATGCCCAGAATGAACCAGATGATCAGAATATACCGGAACACATTCCGGTCGGCATGTGCCGTAAAGACCCGGAGCGCCGGGAGGAAAAGATAAAAGATCAGCAGCATCTGCAGATAGTACAGATGAAAATAATGCCGGAAAGTCAGTGTATTCACAAAGGCCTGCAAAAAGGCTCCGGCTTCGTATTCCCGGTACAAAACCAGTTTGGCTGCAACAAAGTACAGGTCATACATCAGGGACCAGAACATCAGGATCAGCAGCATGCGCAAAAAATACCGCGTCATGATCCTTCGGATGCTCATCTCTTTCTGCGGGTCAAGCAGCACCGCGCCGGTACACATCAGAAACACCGGCACACAAAACCGGAACATGCAGCTCCAAGCAGCGGAGGACATCCAGTTGAAGCAGCGCACGATGTATGTGGAAAAGCCCAGCGAGGCTGTGTGAATGATGATCACTCCGACACAGCAGATACATTTCAGGATATCCAGCGCCGGGTCACGTTCCGGCCCGGCGGACAAACGCAGATTGTCTTCCATCCCAATCCCTCCCCGGGGCAAAAATGGTTTTCTCCGAAAGGAACAGTCCCCACAGGATCCACATCAGCGGTGTGGTGATCGGCAGCCCGAGGCCGAACAGATCCTGGATCCAGCAGGAAATGAGTGCAAGGGCAAGGGGCGCGCGTCCGGTCCGATTCCGGGAAAAAAGGCTGCAGGCCATAGCCGCCAGATAGCTGAGAAGCCCCAGCCATCCGGTATCCGCCAGCAGGCCCAGATAGACGTTATGCGCATTATCGATAAAGGCTGTGAGCGTAACGCCGCTCGCCTCCGCGTAGCGGGAAAAGACGATATCCAGCCGCAGTGCCAGCGTATCCGGCCCGCCTCCAAGCAGAGGTCGTTCCGAAATAAGCGCCAGCACCTCCCGCCAGATACGGATGCGGCTGCTTCCGAACGAATCACGAATGTCGCCGTGGAGCACACGGGATAATTCCCAAAGCGTCCCGCTCTCAGGCGGTGCGGCATAAATGATACACAGTCCCAGAACCAGCACAAGGATCTCCGTGACGATCAGCAGCCGTCGGATCAGTCCTGCGGGAAAACGCTTTATGCGTCCGGCCGGAACAGCGCAAAGCATAAGTCCCGACGCCAGACCGAGCATACCCAGCGGCAGCCCACACAGGCTGAAAAACAGCTGCAGATTTGTACCGTCATATTCGGCACCAAAAGCCAGCGCGATCGTCAGCGAAAGCGTCAATACCGCACCGGCGATGAGGATCCGGCGGGCACGCATACCGTCTGTAAGCAGCCATGGCAGGGCAACTGCCGCCGCAGCAAGCAGAGCCAGAAGGCCTCCTGCCACGCCGGAGACAAACAGCGTCAGGGTCCCCAGTCCCACAGGCAGCAGGAACCATGCCCAGCGCCCGCCGCGCTCGATATAGATCCCCAGAAGCAGGGGCAGGGCAAGACTCAGAAACGCCGCATGCAGGTCGGCATTTCCGATCGTGCCGAGAAATTCGCTGTTAAAACGGATGTACGCATCGTAATAGCACAATCCCCCGGGAAACAGGCCAAAGGGATTCCCCCCCAGCAGCTGCAGAATGCCCGTGACGGAACAGAGAGTCACGGACACGCCAAGGCAGACCGCATGGGATTTCCGCAATCCCGAAAACAGGCACACGCCCATCACCGTCGCGAGCGTGAGCAGCGCGGTCAGCAGTCCGCCTCCGCGCGCCGCCCCAAAAAAAGCCGCGGAGCCGTAAGGGGACAGCAGGGCCGAGAGAACATTGACTGTCAAAAAAACCACCAGGCACCCCAGAGCGGGGTCCCGGCGAAACCGGACACGCAGTCCGCGCAGAAAACAGAAAAGCAGTCCCGCAAGCCACAGAATACAGGCCGCCGTAAAAAAGATGTATTTGGAAGCCGTCAGATTCGCATAGCCCTGAAACCCCGTAAACAGCGGAAAAACCAGCAGCATGACGCAGATATAGATATCCGTTATTCGACAAGCCATTGTTTGCAGGCTTTTTCCCTGCTCATGCCCGCCATCCGTCTCCGGCAGAGGAAGATTTCGCCCCACTTTTCGGCCCCTTCCGCATAAACATCCCAACATCCGGAGCGCTGTGCGCATCCTTTTCTCAGTATAACCGCTGCCCGCTCCCCGCACAAGTCTTTTTTCCCCGGCGCCTGCTGCGCGGCGGGAAAAATCCTTGCAATCGAGGCCGATGTCTGGTATGATGAGGGAAATAAGGATAGGGTAAATGGCTGAAACGAAGTGTCTAGCACACGGGTCATGGGACTGCCCGACCGGGGCCGTGACCATGCGGCCATTCCGGACAGGGCATCCACTTGGGATGCTCTTATTTTTTTATTCATCTTCTGATAAGGAGGCAGCAATATGCTTTTGATCGGAAACGGCCGGGTCATCACCCGGAACGACGCAGATCCCTGGCTCGCCGAAGGCGCC
>JAUMXS010000012.1:3920-5720 GCA_030528965.1 Eubacteriales bacterium | reverse complement strand
CGGGTCATCACCCGGGATACGGATTCCCCCTATTTTGAATGCGGCGCCGTAGTCTGCGGCGACGACGGCAATATTCTTGCGGTCGGTCCGGAGGAAACGCTCCGCCCTTCATATCCCGATGCCGACTATCTGGATGCGCGCGGCGGCGTCATCATGCCCGGTCTCATCAATGCTCACACGCACATCTATTCCGGCCTTGCCCGGGGATTGTCCATCCGGGGCCACGATCCCGGAAACTTCTACGAAGTGCTCGACGGCATGTGGTGGAACATCGACCGGCATCTGGACCTCGAATCCACCCGCGCCAGCGCATATTGCACGGTTGTTGACTGCCTGAAAATGGGCGTCACCACCATTTTTGACCATCACGCCGGTTACGGTTCCATCCGCGGCAGCCTTGCCGCCATTGCAGAAGTGACTCGGGAGCTTGGCATCCGCGCCAGCCTCTGTTACGAAGTCAGTGACCGTGACGGCGAGGAAAAAGCCCTCGACTCCATCGCCGAAAACGCCGAGTTCATCGAATGGGCCCAGCGCGAGGACAGTGACATGATCCGCGCCATGTTCGGCGGACACGCACTGTTCACGATCTCCGACAAGACCTTTGAACGCATGGCCGCCGCCAACAACGGACGCGCCGGATTCCATATCCATGTTTCCGAGGGTATGAATGACGTGTACGACAGTCTCCGTAATTACGGACGCCGTCCCGTCCAGCGGCTGCAGGATCACGGGATCCTCGGTGAGAAGACCATTCTCGGCCACTGCATCCACCTCAACACCGCCGAGATGGAGATCATCCGCGAGACCAACACCGCCGTCGTCAACAATCCGCAGAGCAACATGGGCAACGCCGTCGGCTGTTCCCCCGTTCTTCAGATGATATCAAAAGGCATTCTCGTCGGTCTCGGCACGGACGCCTATACACACGACATGATCGAATCCGCCAAGACCGTTCTCGGTATCCAGCGGCACAACTCCTGTCTGCCCAACGTTGCCTGGTGTGAAGCCGTCGATATGCTGTTCCGGAATAATCCGCTGCTCTGTGCCCGGCATTTCCATAAACCTCTCGGTGTTCTGCGCCCCGGCGCCGCCGCCGATATCGCCGTGTTTGATTACCGTCCCTTTACGCCTTTCTCCGACGAAAACGTGGACGGTCACATCCTCTTCGGTTTCCAGGGACGCCGCTGCATCCACACAGTCGTAGACGGCCGCGTTCTTGTGAAGGACCGTGAACTGGCGCAGGCCGATGAGGAAGCCATCAACGCCCGCGTGATGGAGAGCGCCAAGCGCCTCTGGCATGCGCTCAACGGCTGATCCTTTCTCTTGTAAGAAAAAGGGTCCAAAAAGAACTTAATACGCTCGTACCGTTCCCGTATCGATAAGTTCTTTGCCCGGTAACGGGAAGAATGCTTTCATCCGGGACAGTACGCCGCCCCACAAGGCAGGAAAAAGCGTCCAAAACAAATTTACTGCGATCGCAAGGAGTGTAACGACATGAGTGAAATAATGCGTCCGCTGCCTTTCGGCGTCCTGATGCGCCGCGCGCTGCACGAATACGCCCGGCACGGTTCTCTCTTCGGCGTCAGTCAGCTTTTCCGCATGCCGGAAGACGCCGAAATGCTTCCTCTGTTCCATGAAACGCTGGAAACTCCCTTCGGCCCCGCCGCCGGTCCCCATACGCAGCTTGCCCAGAACATTGTCGCCGGTTATGCCGCCGGCGCTCGCTTCTTTGAATTAAAAACCGTCCAGATCATGGACGGTGAAGAGCTTTCCAAATGTGTGCCGAAGCCCTGCATTACC
>JAUMXS010000012.1:0-3910 GCA_030528965.1 Eubacteriales bacterium | reverse complement strand
CTCGCTAAGGACGAAGGATATAACTGCGAGTGGAGCACCGAACTCACCGTTCCCCAGGCCGCCGAGGAATATGTCAAGGCCTGGTGGATCCTGAAGATCCTTTCCCGCGAGCTGGAACTCGGCAGTGCCGACGGCTTTGTTTTCAACATGTCCGTCGGCTACAGTCTGGAAGGCATCAAATCCGAAAAGATCGATCGTTTTCTCCGCGTTCTCCGCGGTGATGAAGCTTACGACGTCTGGACCGCCTGTCGGGAGTGGTGTCTGGAGAATCTCCGGTCTTTCCGGCACGTGGACCGCGCCTTCATTGAATCCGTTCCCCGCCGGGTCTGCGATTCCGTCACGATCTCCACGCTCCACGGCTGTCCGCCGCAGGAGATCGAAAGCATTGCCCGTTACCTCATCGAGGAAAAGGGCTTCCATACCTTCATCAAGTGCAACCCCACTCTTCTGGGTTACCGTTTCGCGCGGGATACGCTGGATGCTCTGGGCTATGATTACATTCAATTCGGCGATTTCCATTTCCGGGATGATTTGCAGTATGAGGACGCCGTCCCTATGCTCCGCCGTCTGCAGGCGCTGGCTGATGAAAAGCATGTCCAGTTCGGCGTAAAACTCACCAACACCTTCCCGGTCGACGTCAAGGCGAATGAACTGCCTTCGGAGGAAATGTACATGTCCGGGCGGAGCCTGTTCCCTCTCTCTGTGGAACTGGCCCGGAGATTGTCGGTCGAATTTGAGGGAAAACTGCGCATCTCCTATTCCGGCGGCGTGGATATCCACAGCCTTGCGCGGATGTGTGAAGCCGGGATCTGGCCGGTCACCATGGCAACGACTCTTCTGCGTCCCGGTGGCTATAACCGTCTGGCGCAGCTTGCGGAAGAAACCGTCGGTACGCTTAAACCGTTCACCGGCGTGGACGTGGAAAAGCTCTCCGCCCTTGCCGCCGATGCTCTCAAGGATCCCTGGTACCGCAAAGCCATCAAGCCCGCCCCGTCCCGCAAGCTCAACGAAAAAGTTCCCCTGCTCGATTGCTTCACCGCCCCCTGCCGCGGCGGCTGTCCCATCGGGCAGGATATCCCCGCCTATATCCGTTTGATGGGCGAGGGAAAAACGCTCGAAGCCCTGCGGGTCATCGCGGAACGCAATCCCCTGCCGCATATCACAGGCACGATCTGCCCGCAGTTCTGCGCGCAAAAATGTACGCGGCTCTTTTATGAGGATGCCGTCTGCGTGCGAAACGCCAAATACGCAGCGGCGGCTGCCGCCTTCCCCGCACTCCTTGCGGAAACCGCGCCCGCTCCCCTCTGCGGAAAAAAAGCTGCCGTCGTGGGCGGCGGCCCTGCCGGACTCTCCGCCGCTTACTTCCTTGCCCGCGCGGGCTGGGAGGTCACCGTCTATGAACGCGAAGAATCTCTTGGCGGCGTGGTCGCACATATCATCCCCGAATTCCGCATCGCGCGGGAAGCCGTGAAAAAGGACATCGCACTCTGCCGTGCGATGGGCGTCCGTTTCGTAATGGGCCATACCGTGGAGGATGCCTCTGTTCTGGAAGGGCATGACGCCGTCATCCTCGCCGTCGGTGCGCACGCACCCGGTCGGCTCACGCTGGAGTACGGCGAAACCATAAACGCTCTGGACTTCCTCCGCGCCTGCAAAGCAGGTTCCTCGCCGGTCGACGGTGAAAACGTCGCCGTCGTGGGCGGCGGCAACACCGCCATGGATGCGGCGCGTGCCGCGCTGCGCTTGCCGGGCGTCAGGCGTGTATCTCTTGTCTATCGCCGGACACGCCGCTGGATGCCGGCCGACGAGGAAGAACTCGCCGCCGCGCTGGAGGACGGCGTAACGTTCTGTGAACTGCTCGCCCCCATCGGCGTTCGTGACGGCGTACTTCGGTGCCGTGAAATGGCGCTCGGTGAACCGGACGAAAAAGGACGCCGGTCCCCCGTTGCCACGGATAAGACCGTGGACATCCCCGCCGACACCGTCATCGCCGCCGTGGGAGAGAAAATCGACAATGCTCTTTACCGCGCCCTCGGCCTCGCACTGGACGACAGGGGCCTCCCGGTCGTGAACAGTGCCGGTGAGAGCAGCATTCCCAATGTTTACCTCATCGGAGACGGCGCGGGCGGACCGGCCACCGTGGTGGAGGCCATCGCGGACGCATCCAGAGCCGTGCAGGCCATTACCGGACTGACTGCCGATACATATACGGCGCTCAACCGCGCAGGGACCGATGCCTCCGCGCGGGGCAAAAAGGGCCGCTTCTGCACCGGAGGGTGTCCGGAGAGCGAGCGCTGTCTGGAATGTGCCACTGTCTGCGAGAGCTGTGTGGATGTCTGCCCCAACCGCGCCAATGTATCTGTCCAAACGGGCTGCGGCACGCAGATCGTCCATGTGGACTGTCTGTGCAACGAATGCGGCAACTGTGCGACATTCTGTCCCTATGACTCCGCGCCTTACCGCGACAAGCTGACGCTTTATCGTACGGCGGAGGACATGGAGGGCGATACGAACAACGGTTTCCTGCCGCTGCCCGACGGACGGTGGCGCATCCGGCTCCACGGCGAGACCGGCGACTATGCCCTCAAGAACGGAGAAAGCCCGGATGCGGATATCGCCGAACTCATCCTCGCCTTTGCGGAGGAGTATTCCGAATATATTCTTTGAGGCTCAAAAACGGGGGATACTGTTATTATGTTTGAACTGACTGTCAACGGAAAGCGGGTCACCGCCGAACGGGACGGCTCCCTGATGGAATATCTGCGTGAGGAACTGAACCTCACCTCAGTCAAAAACGGCTGTGCGCAGGGCGCCTGCGGCGCCTGTACCATTCTGGTGGACGGGCGCGCATCACGCGCCTGCGTCCTCAAGGTTTCCGGCGTCGTCGGGAAAGAGATCCTGACCTGTGAGGGCATGTCCGAACGGGAAAAAGCCGTCTACAGCTACTGCTTCTCCCGCGCCGGCGCGGTCCAGTGCGGATTCTGCACGCCCGGCATGGTCATGGCTGTGAAAGGTCTTTTGGACGTGCAGCCCGCTCCCAGCCGGGATCAGATCAAAAAAGCCATCCGCGGAAATCTCTGCCGCTGTACGGGCTATAAAAAGATTGTGGACGCCGCGCTGATGGTTTCGGAATATCTGCGGGAAAACCGTCCCATCCCCGAAGGGGAGGATTCCGCGGTGCTTGGAGAAAGCCTTCTCCGTGTGGACGCCCCCGCGAAAGCCATCGGCATTGCCGAATATGTGGATGATATGCGCATTCCCGGCATGCTGTTCGGCAGCGCCGTGCGCAGCGAACATCCGCGCGCACGGGTGTTGTCGATCGACACGTCGGAGGCAGAAAAAATCCCGGGCGTTGTCGCTGTACTGACGGCAGCAGACATCCCGGGACACCAAAAGATCGGTCATTTGAAAAAGGATTATGATGTGATGATCCCCGTGGGAGAGATCACGCATTTTCGCGGAGACGCCGTTGCGCTCGTTGCGGCAGAAACGCGGGAAGCGCTTGCCGCGGGATGCGCGGCGGTGCGTGTGAATTATGAACCGCTCCCGGCGGTACTCGATCTGGAAAGCGCTGTGCGCGGCGACATTGTGGTCCACGAGGAACTGGGCATGGAGGACAATCTGTTCAATGAACAGCGCCTCTGCCGGGGCGATGCCGATGCGAAACTCGCGGCCTCCAAATATGTCGTTACGCGGCACTATTCCACCCCGCCCACGGAGCACGCCTTCCTTGAACCGGAATCCGCCGTGGCTCTGCCCGACAATGACGGCATTCTCATCTATTCCGGAGATCAGGGCATCTATCAGACCCGCAAAGAGTGTGCCGAGGTACTGGATCTGCCGGAGGAAAGAGTTCGTGTCATTGCCAAGATGATCGGCGGCGGCTTCGGCGGCAAAGAGGATATGAGCG
>JAUMXS010000096.1:2419-4679 GCA_030528965.1 Eubacteriales bacterium | reverse complement strand
CCGGAATCGGTGTCCGGGTGGCCCGTTTTATTGAAAATGTTTAAAAGAGAGAGTTTCGCAGTGCCTGTCCGTTTTCACGCCACCAACCGCGCAGGATTTTCATCTCATCACCCAGACAAAAGTGCTTTACACCGAGGTCTGCGTAATATTTTGCATCGGCGGGAGATTCGATCTCACATCGGGGCTGTACACCGTGGGACAGCGCCGTGCGGATGCAATGCCGCTCCGCCTCTTTGCGGTGTTCTGTCCATGCGGGATCCGATACGTCACGTCCGCAGCTCATGGAATAATCCGCGGGACCAAACTGGATCATGTCCACGCCCGGGATACAACAGATCTCCTCGATCCGATCCACAGCGTCCTTTTTCTCGATCATAAAAATACGGACGGAATTTGCCATTACTGCGGCATAATCGGTTTGTGATGTAACGGGTTTCGCGCCGATCCAACGGTAATTGGAAAAACCGAATCGACCGCCGTATGCGGGGGAGTCCGGCATGGTGAGAGCGATGCATTCCTCCACTTCGGCGGGGCTTTTGCAATCCGTAAATAAAATACCCTGAATTCCGGCTGCCAGCGCCTTCTGAGACCACCAGCCGCGGTTTTGGAAATCCACCTTTGCGATGGACCCCATTCCGTGCAATTCACAAGTGCGGGCGAGGTTTTCCAGATCTTCGACCTGAAAAGGAGCATACTCCAAAAGGTATTCTACGTAATCATAACACCCGCAGGCCGCGGCCAGTTCCGTAGTCATTCCCCAGCGGCTGGAAATGCGGGTCGCGAGTGATTTGCCGTTTTCATTCAGAATGTCGCGCAGACGATTGCCTGTTGTCATGCTGCGTACCTCCCGGGATCAAATGTGTTTTGATATCGCTTTTTATCCTATTGTAAGCATTTTGCGCCTCAAACGCAATACAAATTATGAATGATCGGCGGCTCTGCATCATCACAAATCAATGTTGTACTTGTTCATCTTGCGCCATAGTGTGCTGGTGCTGATCCCCAGCGCCTGCGCTGTGGCGCGGCGGTTTCCCAGATTGTTCTTCAAGGCCTCTGCGATCTCTGCGGCTTCCGGCGGGATGTAAACAGGGGAGGGGGCCGGAATGACCGGGGGCTCATCGGGAAACTCCGACTTTCGATACAGGGATGAGAGCAACCGTTCATCCACACTTTTGCGCGGAGCGGACAGGACGAGCCGTTCACAGAAACGGTCGAGCTGCAGGAAATGTCCGGGCCATTTCTGCGAAAGAAACCATTCCCGTCCACCCTCGGTTATGGTGAGGAAGCGGTGATGTTTTTCCAGATACTTTTTTGTGCGCTCCTGCCAGATGTGTTCCAAATCCTCGGGACAATCACGCAGCGGAGGGATCGTCAGGGACAATCCGTTCAGAACGGTTAAAAGGTTTTGACTGAACATGCCGTTTTGCGTCCATTCGGAAACGGGAAGTTCCGAGGAACCGATGATGCGTTTCCGGATTCATCAAATTCTTTTGTGTCACGAGACGAAAAAGCCGATTCTGAGCCTCGGGGCACAGATGTTCTGGGTTCTGCAGATACAGCGTCCCCAGATGGGCAACGGCGCACAGGGATTGCGGGAGGCGGCTTTCCGCATCGAAACTGCCGAAAATGTATCTCAGCTGCTCTTCCGGGCGAAGCGCCGCACAGTCGACGGTGACGAAGGGCATGTCTTTCCGGGGACTTGCATTGTGGATACATTCGGCGAGCTGCAGCGGATCATAACCGGGGCCGGTTTGAATCAGGATCGGGGAATCGGACTGCGCGAAAATCTCTGCTGCTTCCCGAAGCTGACGCATTTGCGGCGAACGGCAGATCAGACTGTCAAAAGAGCGGAGTGCCGGATGCAGCAGACGCTGCTGTTCACGTCGGATGCTCACACTGACGTTTTCGATTCTCGATACCTCATCGCAGGAGAGAACGCCGCCGATGATGGTTCCCTCTGCGGTGCGGACCGGAGTCAGATTCGCCACGAACTGTTCCTCACCAATATGTATGAACACGGAATGGAGCGTTTTTCCGGCGTACAGTACCTGCTGCAGCTGCTGCTGTGTCAGCCCGCTGAAAAGAGATTGCACGGGTTTTCCGCGGAAATCGGTTTGTTTCCAGTTGAAACGTGTGATGGCTGAACGGTTGACGGCTTTGATAAAACCGTTACGATCAAAGCGTATTAAAATAGAAAAAGAGCTGTCCAGCATGGCCTGGATCTCGAAAGCGTTGTTTTTCTCTTGGTCGATGGCGTAGG
>JAUMXS010000096.1:0-2409 GCA_030528965.1 Eubacteriales bacterium | reverse complement strand
GTAGGAGATGCGGCGCGCAAGCCGAAGTCCTTCCCGGAGGGATTCCTCCGTGGCGGCGAGAAACAGATACGGAACACTGTTTTCCTGTGCTGTACGGCAGGCTGTGTTGCCGCCGATCACTAGGTCTGCGCGGTCCTCAATGGCCTGAAGTGCCAGCTTTTCCAGACTGGAATAGGGGTCAGGGTTATCCTGCGGGATCAGATAGGACAAAAGCGTGACGCCAAATAACTCTCCCAGTCGGGAGTAGTCGGAAAACATGTTGGCCGTGCCGACGAGGGCGATAACGGGATCCTTTTTCCGGATCAGCTCTTTTGCCTTCTGAATGAGAAGTCCCAGCTCCTGCGCGGAACTGCGCATTTCCACAACGGAAATATTGCTGAACCGGCGGGCGCGCGTGGCGATCAGACCGCGGGTCAGAATGATTTCAGCACCCTGCTTTTTGGCCCAGTCCACCAGATAGGGGATCTCCTCGGGATTGCCGCTGAAATGGATGATGGGAACGTGCTCCATGTGCATTTCCTGCAGAAGCAGCGCCGCTGCGGAGGCGAGATTATCGTGCGGGAGAATAATTGCCAGTTTGGCCATGATGCGTTCCTCCGTGAAGTGTTTTTGCGGATGAAAAAAATACGGATCAATACAAATTATTTAGTAAGTATTATAAAACGACATTTCAAATATTGCAACATATAGCGAGAGAAATCTCGTAAAATGAAATGAAATATCCCGAAAAATGAAACATTAATGAAAATGTATATTTGCGGCGGGCTTTTTCATTCAATGTGTGTATTGTGAATCGGGCATGCGATTGTTAAAATTAAGATGAAATTTGAACCTCCGGTTTTTAACGAATAAATCAGGGCGGAGGGCTACGATAAAGTGGAGGGAGATCTGTGGACAGAACACTGTTAAAAGGAATAATCGTTCCTATCATCACGCCCATTGATCAGGATGAACAGGTCAACGAAGCAAAGCTGCGTCAGCAAGTGGATTTTGTCATCGAGGGCGGCGTCAGCGGGATTCTCGCATTTGGCAGCAACGGTGAGTTTTACATGACGGAAGAGGCTGAGCAGGAAAAAGTTCTGTCTATCATTCTCGAACATACCGCCGGGCGCGTGCCTGTGTTCCAGGGTATCGGTGCGATCAGCACGAAGAAATGCATCCGCATTGCGAAGATGGCCGAAAGACTGGGCGTGGATGCGATCAGCATTCTGCAGCCCATGTTCCTGAAGCCGACGGAAGAAGAGCTTTATAAGCACTTCAAGGCAATCGCCGACAGCGTTCCGAATCTTTCCGTTCTTCTGTACAACAACCCCGGCCGTACGGGCTATACCATGAGCGGCAATCTGGTGGAGCGCCTGGCTCATGAAGTCCCCAACGTCATCGGCATGAAGGACTCTTCCGGCGACATGACACAGACGGCTGAATTCATTCGCCGTAACCGGGATGTGGATTTCAAGGTTTTCGGAGGGAAGGATACCCTCATTTACTCTGCACTGTGCGTCGGCGCTGCCGGCAGCGTGTGCACGACCGCAAACTTCATCCCCAAACTCATTTGTTCCGTTTATGATGCTTACGTGGCCGGGGATCAGAAAGAATCTCTGGAGCTGCAGTTCAAACTCAATCCCATTCGTCTGGCTATGGATAAGTCCAGCTTCCCGGTGGCCACCAAGGATTACTGCAATCTGCTGGGTCTCGATGTGGGTGCGCCTTATCTTCCCAATCTGCCCGCCAGCGGCGCAGGAAAAGAAGCTCTTGTTCAGGAACTGACAAAAGCCGGTTATCTGTCGTAAGCAGAACGGATTTTTTTAAAAGAAAGTGAGGACATGAAAATGACTCCGAGTATTGTAAAAATGGAAGTTTACCCGGTCGCGGGCCGCGACTGCATGGAACTGAATCTTTCCGGCGCGCATGCCCCGTATTTTACCCGCAATATCGTCATCCTTACCGACTCCAACGGAGTGGAAGGTGTGGGCGAAGTTCCCGGCGGTCAGAAAATTACGGCGGCTCTTGAAGCGGTGAAGGACATTGTGGTCGGAAGCCGTTTGGCGGATTACAAGCAGACCCTGAACAAGATCCGGGCCTGGCTCGATGCCAACATCAAAGACGATGTGCGCGGCCTGCAGACCTTTGACCTGCGTACCGGCGTTCATGTGGTTACGGCCGTTGAAGCTCCTCTGCTGGACCTCATGGGCAAGTTCCTCGATGTTCCCGCCGCTGCTCTGATGGGTGACGGCATCCAGCGTGAGCGCGTACGTTTTCTGAGCTATCTGTTTTACATCGGAGATCAGACCAAAACCGATCTTCCTTACTTCAGTGAACCTGACAGTGATTGTGACTGGTATCGTCTGCGCCATCAGGAAGCCATGACCCCCGAAGCCATCGTGGCGCTGGCCAAGGCCACCCATGAGA
>JAUMXS010000095.1 GCA_030528965.1 Eubacteriales bacterium | reverse complement strand
CGAAACCGCCTTTGAAAAAATAGATGTTCGTCCAATGTCCATTTGGTGGAGCCGAGGGGAATCGAACCCCTGTCCGAAAATACTTCCTGCGGAACCTCTCCGGGCGCAGAGAGACTTTTACTTTCCCTCCTCCCGGCGTGGTCTTCTCACACTCCGGAATTCGGTAGCTTCATCAATGCATGGTACGCTCAAAGCTTTGCGTACTCACGGACGCCGCTGTCGACGCCCCGGCCCCGGGCCGCGGCACTCCCAGGCGGGACGGTCACTGCTTAAGCAGCGACAAGAGCAGTTCTGTTACTGTTCTTTAATTTATAATTGCCCGTTTTTAGGATGCCAGGCGCATCCGCCCGCTATCCCGCTCTCCATATCCCCGTCGAAACCAGTACGGCCCCTTATATGTGCCATATTTCCCACATGAGGATCTATTTATTCTCCGGCGGTTTATTCCTCTTTCCAAGCCGGGCGGCTTCGTCTGCCTCGCATTTTCTGCCGCCCGGTCTTGTATATCCTCATACCGTTTCTTCCGGCATGATCCCTCCGGCAGGAATTCGCCTGCTTCGCAGACACCCCTGCCCGTTTCCTTTACATCTTCTCAGGCTCGCCGTATTCGACGCCAAACAGTTCCGGAGTCATCTTCTTGATGCGCTGTACTTCTCTCGGCTTGTCCATATAGTCTGTCCGGACAGAGGCGATCTCATCCACAACATCCAGACCCTCGATAACTTTGCCGAACGCCGCATACTGGCCGTCCAGATGCGGAGCGTCTTTGTGCATGATGAAGAACTGGCTGCCGGCCGAGTTCGGATCCATCGCACGCGCCATGCTCAGCACGCCGCGCGTATGCATCAGATCGTTCATCACGCCGTTCGCCGCAAACTCGCCGCGGATCTCATAGCCGGGACCGCCCATGCCGTTGCCGTTCGGGCAGCCGCCCTGGATCATGAAGCCCTTGATCACACGATGGAAGATCAGTCCATCATAAAAGCCCTTGCCCGCCAGAGACAGGAAATTCTTCACGCTGTTCGGAGCCTTTTCCGGGTACAGCTCCACAACGATCTTCTTTCCGCTTTCCATTTCTATCGTTACCTGAGGATTCATCTTGCTTTTCTCTCCTTCATCGTTCGTTCTATGTCACGCTCCGCCGACCGCTTCGCGTCCGACTCTCGCTTGTCATACAATTTCTTGCCCTTGCAGACACCGATCTCGACCTTTACCAGGCCGTCTTTCAAATACAGCGACAGCGGCACTACCGCCATGCCGTCCTGCTGTACCCGGGCCTGCAGCTTCACGATCTCTCTCCGGTGCATCAGCAGCCGCCGTACTCGGTCCGGATCCCGGTTGAATATATTCCCCTTTTCGTACGGGCTTACATGCATCCCCCGGATGAACAGTTCTCCCTTCTTGATGATGCAGTAGCTGTCCTTCAGGTTCACTTCTCCGGCCCGGATCGACTTGACTTCCGTACCATACAGCTCAATTCCCGCTTCCTGGCGGTCCAGCACAAAATAATCCCGGTACGCTTTCTTGTTCGCCGCCAGCTGCTTCCTGCCAACCTGCTTGGCCATGAGCTTCTCCTTCCTGACTTTTTCTCACGCTTATTATATCACTACTGTCAAGTCCCTCTCTTGACTTTTCGCCGCTCCTGCAATAATATATGTAAGAATATGCTGTGTGCATCATTATGTCTATTTTTTTATTTTCTGCCTTCGGAGGTGCCCTTCATGGACCTGTCCTTCTTTGAGGAAATGGAAGCCCGGATCCCCAAGTCCGGCGTCCGTACCCGCTTCGCCCCCAGCCCTACCGGTTATATGCATGTCGGTAACCTGCGTACCGCCCTCTATACCTGGTGTATCGCCCGTCATTACGGCGGTACTTTCATCCTGCGCATCGAAGATACCGACCAGGCCCGCCTCGTCGAAGGCGCTGTCGATATCATCTATAAAACCCTCGCCGACTGCGGCCTCAGCCATGATGAAGGCCCCGACCTCGGCGGCCCCGTCGGTCCCTATGTCCAGACCGAACGCCGTGCCCTCTATGCCAAATACGCCGACCTCCTCATCGAACGCGGTCATGCTTACCGCTGCTTCTGTGAAAAATCCGAGTCCGCCGAGGACAGCGGCGTCTTTACCAAAACCGATGACCCCTGCCGTGACCTGCCCCGCGAGGTCTCCGATGCCCGCGCCGCCGCCGGCGAACCCTTCGTCGTCCGTCAGCGTATCCCCCATGAGGGCGTGACCACTTTCCATGACGAGATCTTCGGCGATATCTCTACCCCCAATGCCGACCTCGACGATCAGGTCCTCCTCAAACGCGACGGCCTGCCCACCTATAACTTCGCCAATGTCGTCGATGACCACCTCATGGGTATCACCCATGTCGTCCGCGGCACCGAATACCTCTCCAGCGCTCCCAAATATAACCTCCTCTATGAGGGCTTCGGCTGGGAGATCCCCAAGTATGTCCACTGCTCTCCCGTCATGCGCGACTCCCACAATAAAATGTCCAAACGCCATGGCGACCCCTCCTATGAAGACCTGATCGCTCAGGGCTTCCTTACCGATGCCGTCGTGAACTACGTCGCCCTCCTCGGCTGGTCCCCCGGAGGCGAGAGAGAGTTCTTTAATATCCAGGAACTGGCCGAAGTCTTTACCCTTCAGGGTCTTTCCAAGTCCCCCGCCATCTTCGACATCGACAAGCTTACCCATTTCAACGCCGCGTATATCCGCGCGCTCTCTCCGGAAGCTTTCGCCGCCGTCGCCGAACCCTGGATCCGTCAGGCTGTGAAGAACCCCGCCGTCGATCCCGCCGCCATCGCCGCTCTCCTGCAGCAGCGTACCGAGCGCCTTTCCGAGATCCCCGGGAAAATCGGCTTCTTCGATGAGCTTCCGCCCCTGCAGCCGGAACTCTTCGTCAATAAAAAAGCCAAAAGCTCCCTCGAATCCTCGAAAAATGCCCTCCTCGCCGCCATTCCCGTCCTGGAGAACCTCCCCGAATGGTCCGATGAGGCCATCCTGTCTTCCATGAAGGCCCTTGCCGAATCCCTCGGCATTAAGCCCGCTACCCTCCTCTGGCCGCTCCGCATCGCTGTCTCCGGGCAGCTCGTCACTCCCGGCGGCGCCGTTGAGCTCTGCCGTATCCTCGGCCGTGAGGAATCCATCCGCCGCCTCCGTCTCGGTATCGAAGCGGTCTCTTAACTTACTATTTCACGGCTCTTTGCCGTTTTCGGAAGGATTGTTGCTCTTATGAAACGTACCAAAATCGCCGAGCTCCATGCCGACCCCTCCGCGTTTCAGGATATCACCGTCTGCGGTTGGGCGCGTTCTATCCGCGATATGAAGAATTTCGGCTTCATCGACCTCAACGACGGCTCCAGCTTCATCGGCCTTCAGGTCGTTCTCGACCGGAATACCCTTGACAATTACGATGTCATCACTCATCAGAACGTCGGCGCTTCCCTGATCATCCGCGGTACTCTCCGCCTCACCCCCGAGGCCAAGCAGCCCTTTGAGCTGCTCGCTCAGGAAATCACCGTCGAGGGTACTTCTACCCCCGAATACCCCCTGCAGAAAAAGCGCCACTCTCTCGAGTTCCTGCGTGAGATCCAGCATCTGCGTCCGCGCACCAACCTCTTCTCCGCCGTTTTCCGTGTGCGCTCCGTCGCTGCCGCCGCCATCCATGAATACTTCCAGGATCAGGGCTTCGTCTATATCCACACCCCCATCATCACTGCTTCCGACTGTGAAGGCGCCGGCGAGATGTTCCGCGTCTCCACGCTCGATCCACAGGATCCTCCCCGTCTCGAGGACGGTTCCGTCGACTATTCCCAGGACTTCTTCGGAAAGCCCGCCAACCTCACCGTTTCCGGTCAGCTGAATGCCGAAAACTTCGCGCTCGCTTTCGGTGATGTCTACACCTTCGGCCCCACCTTCCGCGCCGAAAATTCCAATACCCAGCGCCATGCCGCCGAGTTCTGGATGATCGAGCCGGAAATGGCTTTCGCCGATCTGCAGGACGATATGGAAAATGCCGAGGGCCTTATCAAGTACGTCATCCGCCGTACCCTCGAGCGCTGCCCGCAGGAGATGAACTTCTTCAACTCCTTCGTGGACAAGGGCCTGCTTGAGCGGCTCAACCATGTCGCTTCCTCCGATTTCGCCCGCGTCACCTATACCGACGCCATCAAGCTCCTCGAAGAATCCAAGGCCGAGTTCCAGTACCCCGTGTTCTGGGGCTGTGACCTGCAGACCGAGCACGAGCGTTATCTCACCGAGCAGATCTTCAAGCGCCCCGTGTTCGTCACGAACTATCCCAAGGAGATCAAGGCCTTCTATATGCGCCTCGACGACGATCAGAAAACCGTCGCCGCCATGGACTGCCTCGTCCCCGGCATCGGCGAGATCATCGGCGGCTCCCAGCGTGAGGAACGCCTTGATGTCCTGCTCGAGCGTATGCAGGCCTGCGGCCTGAATCCCGAGGATTACTGGTGGTATGCCGACCTTCGCCGCTACGGCTCCTGCCGTCATGCCGGCTTCGGCCTCGGCTTCGAACGCCTCGTCATGTATCTCACCGGCGTTTCAAACATCCGCGATGTCCTGCCGCATCCGCGTACCGTTTCCAACGCAGAGTTTTAATTTCCCGGGTAAACTGCGGTGAACCGGGAAACCGTACTGTTTCACCGTAC
>JAUMXS010000094.1 GCA_030528965.1 Eubacteriales bacterium | reverse complement strand
CCCCCAAAAATGCCACCAACATAAACCCCTGGATCCCGAACGGTTACACGGGTTTTACATTTGTAAAAAAAACAACACGACCGGACAATCATCCAGTCGTCTTATTTTGGCTAAAGTTTGCTTTTTTGACAAAATGGGAGTAATCGTTAGATTTGCCACCCCTGTAAGGATAAGCGGCAGCCGTGTTACTTATACAACAAACAATGCGTTTAGTGCTGCAGTAAGGGCTTTTTTGCAAGCATGATTTGTTTCATTTCCGTGTCCGAAAGGCTTATCGGATCATAATGTCCTCTGTGGGCTTGAGGTGCACGACCGCCCGCACGATCACGGCGTGGATCATAGCGGAAAACAGCAGCATGATGCCCACAGAGAGCAGCCATGCCAAGGGCTGCGCGCTCCGGACATAATGCAGCTGCCTCCCCTCCAACAAGCAAATGATCCTGCGGGCGAACCATGCGCCGCCAGCAATGCCGAGGAGGATTCCGAGGGCGTGTGTGACTGCGGATTCACCAAGCACATATTCCGCTGTTTCCCTCGTTGTGAAGCCGTTGATTCTCATAATGACAAGGCTTCGCTTCTTGCGGTAATACTGGAGATAGATCAGGTTCAACAGTACGCCGCCGGCCATCAGTGCAGCAATGCCCGTGAGCAATCCCGAAATCATATTCAGTGCGGAGGTGAAGACTTTATATTCCTCCTGCTTTGCGGTCGACTCGGTCACGGAAACTGGGAGCTGCGCGAGCTTTGCCTTGATCGCGGCGCGGCGCTCTCCTCCGCACTTTACCAGAAAGCAGTTGGGCTCTGTTTCTTCTCTGAAAACGGCTTCATACGCAGCGTATGACATGATCATCTGCCCGCCGAGATAATTATTGAACACCCCAGCGACCGGAACTCTCACCTGGTTCATTTTCAGGTCATAGAGCGTCAGCTGGTCTCCCGGTACAAGCCCCGCAGTTTCCGAGGTGCGAAGATGGATGTACAGCCCCGGCTCGGAGGTCAGCGTCATTCTTTCGCCGCTTTGGATGTCCGTCATCACAAAGTAGGCGGACAACTCCTCCGGCGCGCCGCAGATCAACTCGCCTCCGTTCATTCTGCCGCCGCCGGCGAAAAAGTAGTCACGGTCGGACACCTCAATCCAGCCCTCCTGCCCCGTCCCTTCGAAAATGCCGGACTCAGTCAGCGCGGATATGATCTGCACCTCCACCGAGGGTTCGCCGTCTTCGGTCTCCGGGTCAAAGGCAACCTTCAGATCGTACTGCTCCACGTCTGAAAACTGCCTGTCAAGGGTTTCCGACACAGCCAGCTTGATCGTAAAACCGGTCACCAGCAGGATCATGCACCCCGCGATCGAGGCCACAATCACGAGTGAACGGAGCTTCTCCGACCAGATGCTCCGGAGGATCATCCGGACAGAAAGAGAGCGCCCGGTAGCGCCTGTTCTTCTCTTTCTTCCCGCACGCTGCATGAACCGAGACGCCGAGGCACGGTCATTCATCAATCGAACCGCCGGCGTACGCAGCAGCCCGGCGCAGGCAATCACCGCAGCCCCCGCTGCAATGATGACGCCTGCGGCAAGCACAGCTGCCGTCATTGCCGGTCGAAAGGTCTGGCGGCCCATTCCGTAGACATAGAGTTTGCCGCAGGCCGAAAGCACGCTGGGCTGTATGACGGCGTACCCCGCCGCGATTCCGACCAGCATGCCCGCCGCCGTCGGGAGGAGCCCGGCGGTAAGGTATTGGAAGGCGATCTCCTTTTCTGTCAGCCCCATCGCTTTCGCAGTCCCGATTCGTTTTCGGTCCTCTTCCGCCATGCGGCTGATCGACGCATAGATGACGAGCGCCCCGACGACCACAAACGCGACTGCAAAGGTCAGCCCGATGTCGGCGGCGTTTTGCGCGCCGACACGGATTGCATAGTAGCTGGACGATCCCCATACGTCCAGCACAAGCCAGGGGTGCACGCCGTTCAACCCCGCCAGCGCCAGATTCATGATCGATTTGAGGATGACCTTGTCACCGTTCAGGGAAAACTGCCCGAAAGCGCTTCTGTCCGACAGTCTGTTGAGCCGGTTGCAGATATGCCTGCACGTCTTCAGATAGTCCTTCGAAAACCGGCTCGCGCCGTCCGTTCCCTCCACGCGCACGACCGCTTTCATGCAGGCGCTCTGCAGACTGTCGAGGTCAAAGGCGTCCCGTAGCACGATCGCATAGCGGTTTCCCGGCACATTCAGAGGCGTGCACGGATGGTCTGCATGTTCCGCGATCCCGCACACGGTAAAGCGCGTCCGCGCGAGTAGCGGATTATCCTCCAGTGTGAGCGTATCCCCCACCGAGAGCCCCAGCGCGTCCATCACCGGCGCTTCCAGAAGGCACTCATCCGCCGTTTCCGGCATCCGCCCTTCCGTCAGGCGCACCGTGTTGATCCTATCCGTAAGCGATATAATGTCAACGTCTGTTTTATGATCCGAGACCGCGTTCGCCTGCGTAACCCATACCGCCTCCGCGTCCTTTACGCCCGCGGTATTCCTGATCGCGCTCATGTCCTCCGTAGAGATCAGCGAGGGCGAAACGATCTCAATATCCCGAAACGCAGTCTCGCTCCAATAGCGATCGGCGTTGTCCAGCATCGCAGCGGCAGAAAAGTTGACGCCGAGATAGGCGGTCACCGCTAGCATCGCGACAATCAACATCGACAGGCAGGCGCTTTTTTGCCGAAGCATATATCGGACCGTCATAGTCCATAGGATCTTCTTCATGTTTACCACTCAATCGCATCGGCGCTGCAAGGCGTCTGCTGACGGAGGATGTCGCAGACCCGACCGCTTTTCATCGTCACGACCCGATCTGCGATCTTTGTGATCTCCGGGTTGTGTGTCACGAGCACAAGCGCGGGTCTCTTTTTCAGACCGTCTTCTTTTCTGACTGCGTTTTCCAACGCCGTTAGGACCTCCTTCGCGGATCGAAGATCCAGCGCGGCGGTCGGCTCGTCGGCAAGGAGGATCTTCGGGCGCTTGACCAGCGCCCGCGCAACAGCAACCCGCTGCTGCTGTCCGCCGGAAAGCTGGCCGGGAAAGCGATCCGCTTCCTTCTCCAGGCCGACCGCCCGGATGACCTCATCTGGTAAAAGAGGATCCTCCGCGAGCCCTGCAATGAACGCCACGTTTTCATATGCCGTGAGCTCCGGTATGAGATGATAGTCCTGAAACACAAAGCCCACATCCCGCCGCCGATAAAGCGTGCGTTCCTTTTCGCTGCGCTTTGTCATATCCCGACCGAAGGCCTCCAGCTTTCCGCCGGTCAGCTCGTCCATAAAGCCGATGATGTTCAAAAGCGTGGATTTCCCACAGCCGGATTCGCCCGTCACCACGAGCAACTCTCCGGGAAAGATCTCAAGCGAAAGCTGATCCAGTGCTCTGATGACACCGTTCCCGGACGGAAATTCTTTTATGGCGTTTTCCAGTCTGACACAGGGTAAGGGCATGCTCATCATCGCGTTCCTTCTTTTTCTGATATCAGCAATTTTTTTCAATATAGCATAGCTAGGCAAAGGTGTCCACATTTGTAGCTTCTGCGTGGTCGGCACGTGCGCGAAATCAAGGCCTTCAAATGGTAAACGGCACTATGGCTTCTCGCTATGAATTCAGCATAAATTCGATGATTTGCAATTAATATTTCATTTTGGATTCTTATAATAATGGTATCTGAAGTCCTTTGATTTATTATTTGGAGTGCATTCGCATGAATAAAAAGAGAGTATATATATCTTTGTTCATTGCTCTGGCAATAGTTGTTGCCTTAGTCATGTCTGTTTATGTTGGATGTAACTCCAAAGAACCCGTCAATACTTCCGTCATCGAGTTAACCTCTGTTAATGAACAGGGGGAGACTATTGTAGAGACATCTGTTGTAGTCGTTAATGAAGACGGAAGCGCGGAGCCGGTTGCAACAGGCTCCGATGATAAAGCCGGGACACAAAGTACTTCAGGTAGTACTATTGCTACATCCGCATATGACAACTCTTCCGGTAATTCAAATACGAATACAGATGAAACTGACCATACAAACGGGACTGCTGCTGAGAGCGATCCGGCAAAAGAAAACAGGCCGACTGATTCAGCTAAACCGACCAATACACCTAAGCCAACGGCTACTCCCAAACCTACGGCTACGAATAAACCTACAGCCACAGCAACACCGAAGCCCACAAATGGTACTACTCCAACTAACACTCCGAAGCCCACTAATACTCCGGTTCCTACTGCAACTAATACACCTGTACCAACAAGTACACCTACTCCGGAGCCTACAGCAACTCCTACACCGGAACCCACTGAAGCTCCTAAGGAAACTGATCCTGAAGTTGGTTATGCTATCCTTAAGGTAAAGGTTACTGCAAATATCTATGTAGACGATGAGTCTATAGAAACATACCAGGTAGTAGAATATTATGAGGTTGAAGGTTATACTTCAAACTATCATTCTACAACACCTTCCGACTATCACTATGATACTTGTGATGTAGCTGATAAGCTGGACGCAGATTATGGTGCAGACTACATCAAGGGTTACTCTTCTAAGGTAGCAGAGGTAGTAAGCTTTACTAACTAACTTTTCCAAGCATTCAGATAGAGACTTCAGAGGAAATATGCGAAAGAAATACACAATAGCAATTCTGTTGATCATGGTTTTCATGATAGTCTCGTTGGCAGGGTGTAATACTTCCTGTAACAACAAATCTGCTGAATCGTCTTCGGAAGA
>JAUMXS010000093.1:4081-4761 GCA_030528965.1 Eubacteriales bacterium | reverse complement strand
GTCAATTCATCCCGAAGCTGAGCCGCCTGCTGCCGATAATCGGCCAGACGCGCCTCACGCTCACGCAGAGCATCCTGCGAATTCTCCGAACGAAGTTCGATCTCCCGAATGGCATCCTTCCGCTGGACCTGATCGCCGTCCAGCTCGCCGCTCAGGCTCTCGAACTGCTGCATCGCCTGCAGGGCCGCAGCCCGCTCCGCGTCTAGAGAAGCCAATTCCGCACATAAAGCACTGCAGGCTTCATGCAGGGCATTGCTTTTCGCCTCGATGTCCTCCCGTCCGTGAACAAGCGTATCACGCTGGGTACCGAGCTGCTTCAATTCACTATCCAATCTAGCATCTTCTTCCCGAAGATGTTTCACACGTTCTTCATTATCATGCAGCCGCTCTGCGATCCCCTGCCGTTCCGCTTCAAGGCTTCTGCAAACCTCTTCCAAAGAGGCAATCAGTTGCTTCCCCTGAGCTGTATTGGACTCACAGTGCCGCAGGTTTTCCTGCGCCTTATCCAGTTCGCTCCGTGCCGTCTCCTGCTCATAGCGAAGCTTTTCCCGTTCTCTCTCCGCTTCCGCAAGTTCCTCCGCGGACTTCTCAGCACGCTCAGCCAGAGCTCCCCGTCGTTCCTGCAGACGCCGCAGTTCATTCGCACGGGACAGAACGCCCGTACCGCGGCCAACAGAACC
>JAUMXS010000093.1:0-4071 GCA_030528965.1 Eubacteriales bacterium | reverse complement strand
GCCCGTCATTGAACCGCCCGCATTGACGACCTGACCGTCCAACGACACGATCCGAAAAGCATGGTCATACTTCTTCGCCATGCGCACTGCGTCGCTCAGGCTTTCCGCAATGACCGTGCGGGCCAGCAGATTCTGAAAGATTCCCTGAAAGCGCGGATCATACCGCACCAGTTCCGAAGCGACCCCAAGGAAGCCAGGATCATCACACGGCACACGTCGGAGGGAGGCGCCCCGGATACTCTGTACAGGAAGAAACGTTGCTCGTCCCGCATCCCGTTTCTTCAGGAGTTCAATGGCCGCTTTACCGTCCTCCGGAGACTCCACGACAATATTCTGCATCGCTCCGCCCAGAGCCGTTTCAATTGCGACGGTATATTTTTCATCCGTCTGTACCAGGCGAGCCACAGGACCGTATACCCCACGAAGCAAACCTTTTTCCGTCTCGCGCATAACGGTGCGGACCGCTTTATTAAAGCCCTCGTATTCTCTCTCCAAATCACGAAGGAGGGTAATACGGTCATCCACGGCACGCAGTTCCATGGCTGTCTGCATCTGCTTATCACGAAGTTTCTCGGCCCGTGCCTCACGATTCTGGAATAGCATCTGTCGACCGGCAATCGCATTCTGCAGACCGATCACCTGTTCCGCGGCTTCGTCCGCAGTTTTCTGATCCAGTTCAAGCTGTGTCTGCGCTGCAGTTTTCTTTTCGCCGGCCGCAGCCAGATCCGCCGAACACGCCGTATCACGATCAAACAACTCCTGTGCGGCATCCGCCAGCATACCAAGAGCAGTGCGGCCTTCCGTTCTGAGAGAATCCAGTTCCTTCTCCCGCTGCAGCAATGCCGTCAGAGCCCGGGCCGCATCGTCCAGACCATCCTCCAGCTCCTTACTTTGCTGACGGAGTCCGCGTTCACGCAGTTCCAGCTGTACACGGGCAGCATCGATCTCGGAGATCCGCGTGCGGCGTTCCTCCGCCTGTTCTTTCAGCACACGAACACGATCGGCCTGTTCGATGAGTTCAAAGCGCATCCTCTCCGCGGTTTCCGAATCGTTTTTCAGATTTGTGCGCAGCACCGCCGCAGCACTCTCGCACTCCGCCGCATTCGATTCGGCTGCACTTATACGGGCGCGAAGGTTCTCCGCCCGCAGATCGCACTCACGCATACGTTCGGACAACTGTTCCGATCCAGCATACATGGCGTCAAGTTTGGATTTTTCCGCGTCCAAAGCCGTTTTCGCTGCTTCATAATCTGCCTGAACTGCGGCCGCCTGCTCATGCAGTCTGTCCAGAGTATCCATCCACAAAGAGATCTCCAGCCCGCGAAGCTCATCCCGCAAAAGCAGATAACGTTTTGCTTTCTCGGCCTGCACACGCAGAGGCTCGACCTGCAGCGAGAGTTCCTCGATCTTATCTCCGATGCGAAGAAGGTTTTCATCTGTACGCGCCAGCTTGCGTTCCGCCTCTTCCTTGCGGTGACGGTAACGGGAAATGCCCGCTGCTTCTTCAAAGATCTCGCGGCGATCCGTGCTTCTCGCGGAAACAATCTCCGCGATGCGGCCCTGTCCGATCACCGAATAACCGTCCCGGCCGAGTCCGGTATCCATCAGCAGATTCGTGATATCCTTGAGACGCACGGACTGCTTATTCAAATAATATTCGCTCTCACCCGAACGATAATACCGACGGGTCAGCATAACCTCATCGCTGTCAATGTCAAAAATGCGGCCGCTGTTATCCAGTACCAGCGTAACCTGTGCAAAGCCCATGGGATTGCGGCGTGCCGTTCCGCCGAAAATCACGTCTTCCATTTTCCCGCCGCGCAGCGTCCGGGTCCTCTGTTCGCCCATTACCCATAAAAGTGCATCGGCAATATTCGATTTTCCGCTGCCGTTGGGCCCGACAACTGCGGTGACTTCCTTATCGAAGGTCAACCGAGTTTTCTCGGAGAATGACTTAAAGCCCTGCAGCTCAAGTGCTTTCAAATACACAAGCTCTACCTCTGTTTCTCTGTTTTGCCGATATACCGTTACAGCGAAAGTGCAAGGATTTTGAGGGGCACCTCTAAAACCCTTGCACCTCCTGGCACAGCAGTTTACTGCCTGATTAAACTAATAAAACCCCAAATGGGCCTTTTTCTATTATATTACATATCAAGCCCTTTTGCAATCAAAATCTGCGGTATATCCGTCTCAGAAAGGCTCGGATCCGGACGGATCCGCAGATCGGCAAAGCCGAACTCCCGCTGAAGTGAAAGGACATTGATTCTGTGCTGTCCGGTCATAACAGATACGCGTGAAGGGGCAGTCAGGACAGTTACGCGAGACCCCCGCGGTATTGCTTTCATTTGTTCCCTCATCTGATCAAGCTGGATCCGGCTTCGCACCAGTTCACCCAAAGCCGGGTGATAAGCACCTCCCACGGCATCACCGCCGGAAAGCTCCGTGCTTGGGTTTAAACCAAGACGGATAACCGGTATCCCGGCTCTATCAAAAATCGGCACGATCTTCGCGCAGACACGCACAGCATCCTCCACGCTGTGTTCCCGATATTGTCCGGATCGCCACATTTCCTCCAGCTTTGTTCCCCTGACAATGACCGTCGGATAGATCCGCACGCCATCAGGTCTCAGTTCGGCAAGCTGAAGTCCCGTTTCCAGGTCACTCTCATCATCCGAGCCGGGAAGCCCCGTCATCATCTGCAGAATCAGCTGAAATCCCGCAGACTTGATCATACCGGAAGCCCGTCTTACATCTTCCGCCGTATGGCCGCGGCCGGATAGCTTTAAAACATGTTCGGACATGGATTGAGCACCCAATTCGACCGTTTCCACGCCATAAAAAGATAGCCTGTCCAAAGCCTCGTCGTCGATCGCGTCGGGGCGTGTGGACAGGCGTATAGCCCGGATGTATTTTTCGGCTCTGAAAGGCTGAACAGCCGCAAGCAAACACTCCTGTTCAGCCGGAGGAAGAGCCGTAAAACTCCCTCCGTAAAACGCGATTTCCGCCTCTGCGCCGGGTTCAAGACTTGACAGTGCCTGCCGCACGGTCTCCGCTGTCGCGGTTTGTATACGGCCGGAGATGCGTCTCTGATCGCAGAACACACAGGCATTCGGGCAGCCGGCATGCGGGACAAAAACCGGTATGATCCGACGTCGTGTCATACCTTGGAAGACTGCAGCGCCTGCAAGGCTGCATGGGCAGCCGCCTGCTCGGACTCTTTCTTCGTCCCGCCAATTCCGGTACCGATCGGATTGCCGTTTAAACAGACCTGTGCAGTAAAAGTCTTATTGTGATCGGGCCCGCTCTCGGAAAGGATCGAATACTCAAGGCATTGTCCCGTCTGCCGCTGAACAAGTTCCTGCAGAGAAGTCTTGTAATCCGTGCTGCAGAAGGGTCTTTCCGTCTCCAGAGCATCCAGAATATGAGACGTCACAAAGGTGCGTGCCGCCGTCATTCCGCCATCCAGATAGATGGCCGCAATGGTCGCCTCCACGGAATCGGCCAAAATGGACGGACGTCTATGCCCGCCGCTGCGTTCCTCTCCCCGGCCCAGCCGAAGATATTCACCCAATCCAAGTCCCTGTGCAACATGAACAAGGCTCTGCTCACAGACAAGCTCAGAACGCAGACGGGTCATCTGACCCTCAGGCATATGGGGATACTGCTGATACAGATAATCCGCCACTACAAGGCCGAGGATCGAATCTCCCAAGAATTCAAGTCTTTCATTGCACACCGCGGTGCCGCGGTTCTCATTGGCATAAGAGCTGTGCGTCAATGCATTCCGGAGCAGAGTTTTGTCCCGGAAAACATATCCCAGCTTCGACTCAAGCTTACGCATCAGTCAGCAACAAAGCGGGAAACATACGCCGCAAGATCACCCACGGTGCTGATCCCATTCAGGGCATCCTCCGAGGTCTCAGGCAGAGAAAACTCTTCCTCCAGAGCCATCGTGAGTTCCACAACATCCAGAGAATCCGCACCAAGATCATCCACAAAAGAGGTCTCGGCCGTGACATTCTCCACATCGATCAGAAACTGATCACTGACGAGCTGACAAATCTTTTCAAG
>JAUMXS010000011.1 GCA_030528965.1 Eubacteriales bacterium | reverse complement strand
AAACATAAGCAGCAAACAGAAACGTATCTCACAGCAATACTCAAATAGTTTGATCGGAGATAAAGCTGATGGGGGGATGGGGCGGCTTTCTTCTGCTTCGGCTGAGGATCCGCCGAAGTATCTCTTCGGGAGACCACAAAGTGACGGACTTTGCCGTGACGGGTCTTGCTGCGGGATCATTCTGCCGGCCTGACCGGCAGGTCTTATTCCTCGAGCTCCTCCATCATCCGCATACCGGCGGTGTCGGTCACAGGCAGAGAAAACACGATAGCGCCGGCCGGGGTTCCGGTGCCGGCCTCATCCATAATGGCGCGCATGATATCGTTTTTCTGGGATTTGCGCACGACGATGAAGATCATTTCCTTTTCGGGAACCAGCGTTACGCCCATGAATTTTTCGGCGAGGTGGGTGCCGGTGCCCTTGGCGTGGATGACGGTGCCGCCGGCAGCATGAACCTTACGGGCCGCATCCATGATCAGTTCGGTATAGCCCTGATTGGAAATGGTGATAAGCAGTTCATATTTCGTATCCTTCAACGTTGATTCCTCTCCTTTTACGTAATCCTGATGGGCGGTGAGATAATGCAGCGCTTTTGCTCCGCCGATGCTGCTTAAGGGGACAAGGAACGAAATGCCGATGCCGGGAATATCGATGTTCATTTTCCGTCTGAGCTGGCGCTTGACTTCCTTCCATTTGGTATCCGTGACGATATGCATCAAAACGCTCTTCTCCGAACCGTCAAGGCCGAAATAGTCCAGGATCTCACTGGAGGCGGTGCCGCGGCCGAGGGTAATGAAAGAAACGGGAAGGTCCATTTCTTCATAGAAGCCTATAAACTTTTTTTTCAGTTTTCGGGCGGTGATGGTCACCAGCATGGATAATTCACTCATATACTACCCTCCGGAAATCAAAGTTCGATGATCGCATCCTCATCTGCGTCATAGGGGACAAACTCGCCGCCGGAGCGTCTGCGGTTTTTGATGACGGTGACAAGGCCAAGGATCTGGATGGTGATCAGGGGCGTCATCGCGACCATGGCGACGACACCGAAGGCATCGGAGGCCAGGTTTCCGCCCACGGCCACACAGGCGCCCTGCGCCAAAGGGAGCAGGAAAGTGGCGGTCATGGGGCCGGAGGCTACGCCGCCGGAGTCGAAGGCGATGGCGGTAAAGATCTTCGGGACAACGAAACTCAGTCCCAAGGCGATGGCATAACCGGGGATCAGGAAATACAAAATGGGGATACCGGTCAGCACACGGGTCATGGCCAGTGCCACCGAGGCGGCAACGCCGAGAGAAAGGCTGGTGCCCATGGCTCTGGCGGAAATGGCGCCGTCGGTGATCTCTTCGACCTGATGGTTAAGTACATAGACGGCCGGCTCGGCTTTAACGATGAAATAACCGATGATCGCGCCGATGGGGATAAGAAGATATCGGTAGGCTTTTCCGGCGATCACACTGCCCAGATAGGTACCGGTGGGCATGAAGCCCACATTCGCACCGGTCAGGAACAGTACCAGACCGATATAAGTATAGACCAGACCCACCACGATCTTACTCAGGCGTCTGCCGGAAAGGCGGAGAGAAAAGACCTGAAACACGCCGAAGAAAACCACGATGGGAAGCAGAGAGACTGCGATCTCCTCGATATAAGCGGGAAGCTCCCGCGCAAACATTTTCCCAAGCTCCACCGTGTCGCTGATCTGGAGGTTTTGGATGATCTCCGGCGCGCTTTCGCCGGGCTTGAAGATCATGCCCAGGATCAGCACCGCGAGGATGGGGCCGACGGAGCACAGCGACACCAGACCGAAGCTGTCATCTGCGGCAGCTTTGTCGTTACGAATGGCAGAGATGCCGACGCCCAGTGCCATGATGAACGGCACCGTCATGGGACCGGTGGTCACGCCGCCGGAGTCGAAGGCGATGGCGCGGAAATCACCGGGGACCAGAAAGGCCAGAATAAAAACGAGGATATAAAGCCCCACCAACAGATGGGACAGGGAAATGCCCAGCAGCATACGCAGAATGGCGACCACAAGAAACAGACCGACACCGACCGCAACAGTTAAAATGAGGGCCTGGTTGGGGATGGAAGGCACCAGCTCGGCCAGGACCTGCAGATCCGGCTCCGAAATGGTGATTATGACGCCCAGTACAAAGCTCAGCAGAACGATGAACCATATTTTTTTGGTTCGGGTCATTTTTGCGCCCACTTTTTCACCCATAGGCGTCATGGAGATCTCCGCGTCCAGTGTGAAAAACATCATGCCGACCATGACCAGTACAGCGCCCATCAGGAAGCTCAGCAGGATGCTGGGGGAAACCGGCGCCACCGTGAAGCTCAGTACCAGTACGATCGCAAGGACCGGACCCACGGCCAGCAGCGCTTCCGACAGCTTGCTTTGCATTTTGGGATTCAGGAATTTCAATTGATCACCCCAATGGACAAAATCGTTGTGTATTTAATCAGTTTATCATATCCGGCTGTAATAGTTAAGACAATCCCTAAATTTTACAAAAAATTTAGGGCGTACCGCAGGGACTTTCGCGTTTTGATGCGGCTGCGGTCCTGTTTTAAAAAAGAGGGGGCATCGCCGGATGCCCCCTCGGAAAAATCTTTGATATGTAAGAACTGTCGATTACTTGAAGCAACGATTCAGCAGACCTTCAAAGGCCTTGCCATGGCGAGCCTCGTCGCGGGCCATCTGTCAGTCTTTTTTTGTGATCTTATTCAAGAGCGGCCAGATAGTCCAATGCGATATGATTAAAAGATCTCCAGTTTTCAATGGAACAGACATGCCCGCATCTGTTGATGATCCGGATTTCTGTGTTTTTCATTCTGTTTGCAATAGACCTTGCTCCTTTGATAAAACAATGGTCTTCGTCACCGGAGATGAGCAGGATCTTTTTTTCGAGATGATCCAGCCTGGCGAGAACGGTATCCGGATGCAGAGCAAACTTGAGGTATTCGATCCAAGCAAACAGCGTTTCTTTGCGCAGTTTTACAATTTCCCGCAGAAAGATCATTCGGGATTTTTTGTGCCGTTTTTTCGGCATCATGAACCAGGCAAAAAACTTATACAAAAATTCGTAAGGCACAAGCCGCTTTATGCCGTTGGCCAATATCAAGGCTTCTTTGTATATTCCGTTCAGCTTTAATGCGGACCCACCAAAAATAATTGTGTCGGTATAGTCCGGATAGTCAACCGCAAAATTGGTAATGACGATCGTACCGAGAGACATGCCTACGAAATGGGCATGGTCGATATGCAGATGATCCAGCGTTTCTTTGATTCCGATGTGCAGCTTTTGCGGATCTACTTTGTTGATGGTTTTGCCCGCACTGCGTCCGTGGCCGGGAAGATCCAATAATAACAAGTTATATTTTTTGGAAAAGGATTTGATCTGGTTTTTCCAGGTCTTGGAACTTCCGCCAAGTCCGTGAATAAAAACGACCCATTCTTTCAACTGATTGTCGATGATTTCGTGTTTCAGCATACGGTGGTCCCCGATTTCTTTCAAAACTCTGATCAGATATTAAGAGTGAAGGCTTCGCTTAGTATAACATACGAAAGAATGGGCTGGCAAGCGCAAATTTTTGTCCCTAATGCTGAAAACTGCATCGTGTTTTCGATACTATCAATACCCTTTGTTTTCCAAAGGAGAGGGATTTTTTGGGTGGTCCCTGAAGCGAGGAGATAAAAATACAACGGGAGCAGATCACTCTGCTCCCACTGTATCTAGAGAGGTCAATAAGAAGGAAGGAGATCAGTTTAAAAACTGTTTTTTTAAGGGAACGGGATCAGCCGAAGTAACGCTTCAGCAGGCCTTCAAAAGCCTTGCCGTGACGGGCCTCGTCGCGGGCCATCTCATGCACCGTGTCATGAATGGCGTCAAGGCCCAGCTCTTTGGCTCTCTTGGCAAGCTCATACTTGCCGGCAGTAGCGCCGTTTTCGGCATCCACGCGCAACTCGAGATTTTTCTTCGTGGAATCCGTCAGGACCTCGCCCAGCAGTTCGGCAAACTTCGCCGCATGCTCGGCTTCTTCGTAGGCGGCCTTTTCCCAATACAGGCCGATCTCCGGATAGCCTTCACGATGCGCCACACGCGCCATCGCCAGATACATGCCGACTTCACTGCACTCGCCTTCGAAGTTTGCGCGCAGACCTTCGATGATCTCGGGATCAACGCCCTTCGCAACGCCCACTATATGTTCCGCAGCCCAGCTGCGCTCTTCTTTCTGTTCCATAAACTTGCTGGCCGGGACTTTGCAGACCGGGCATCTTTCCGGAGGCGTATCGCCCTCGTGAACATAACCGCATACGGAGCAAACAAACTTCTTCATCTTTATATCCTCCTGTCAAATTTGTGAGTTAGCATTATACAATTAGTAACGATTACTGTTATTAGTATAACGAGGGCTTTGGGATTTGTCAAGGGTTTTTTGAAAAAATTGCTCGATACGGGGAACAAATTACCGTGAGGATTCGTCATTGGGGTATACAGACTTTTTCAAAGGAGGTCTCTCGATGATGAAAAAGCAGATCAGTCTGATCATGACGGTTGTTCTTGTGTTCCTGCTTGCCTGTTCCGGCTGCGGAAGCGCGAAAATGAATGAGGCGCAGATGAGTGCCGGTGCCGACATCGCCGCGCCCGAAAACGGTGTCGTGCGGCCCGGGGAAAAAGTTGAAACGGAAACATCCGGCACGGGATCGAGTATGGTGACCGACGTCATCACGGTGACGGCAGGCGAAGCGGAAGGCGGCGAACGGGGGTCCGACAAGATCATTTACTCTGCCTACGCCGAACTGGAGACGCAGAGCTTTGATGAAACCGTGGCGGCGGTGCAGGAATTGGTCGATCGCTATGGGGGCTTCATTGAGAGTTCCTCCGTCACCGGTGCGGACTATCATAAGAGCGCCTACGCCGGCCGTTCCGCCCGGTTTACGCTCCGTATTCCGCGGCAGCATTTTGCCGAGATGACCGACGGCCTCTCCGAACTCGGAAATGTTCCCTATTACGAAAGCTCTGCCCAGAATATCACGCCTCGGTATTCCGATACCACCTCCCGGCTCAACGCCCTGCGTATTGAGGAAGAACGTCTTTTTGTCATGCTGGAAAAGGCGGCGACCATTGAGGAAATGCTCAGCATCGAAGCCAGACTTTCCGAGCTGCGCTATGAGATCGAGAGCCTGACTTCCACTCTCCAGAACTGGGACAGCCTGATCAGTTACAGCACTCTGGAGCTGTATATCCGCGAGGTCGCGGATTATACCGAGGAGGTCCCCGTGCAGCGCAGCTACTGGCAGCAGGTGGGGGATGATTTCCGCCGGTCCCTGCAGAGCGTGGGAGATTTCTTCCTTGGCATCTTCCGCTTTGTCGTGGGCGGCGCCCCCGTGATCGCGCTGCTTGCTGTGATCGTTATCCCTGCAGGGATCTTCCTGCGCCGCTTCCTCCGCAGCCATCGTCGGCCGAAGGACACAGAGGATAAGGAGTAAGACCTACGGAGCCTGACGGGAACCGGGCTCCGGAAAACCGGAAGCGCGCCCACCGGATCGGGAAAGAATACATTTAATATATTAAGATGATATAATAAAAAGACCGCCTGCATCAGCAGACGGTCTTTTTCATCGGGACATTAAAGAACGGTGTAGCCCGCATCCGTAACGGCAGCCGTGAGGGCTTCGTCCGTGACATCGGCGTCCATCGTCACGATGGCGGTACCTTTTTCCCAGTCCACATCCGCCGAAACGACGCCGGCGACGCCTTCCAGAGCCTTCTTCACGTGCATCTGGCAGTGACCGCACATCATGCCTTCGATCTTCATCGTCTTTTCCATCGTGTTATCCAATCCTTTCTTTTCGAACGGCTCTGCGCTGTCCGATATAGTATTTTCTGTTTCTGCCGGGATCGGCGCCGCGGCTTCGGCGGCGGACCCTTCCATGTTTTCGTTTTCCCCGGCAGCTTCCGTACTGCTGCTTGGCCGGAAGAAGCGCAGCCGCAGGGCGTTGGTCACGACGCACACGGAGCTCATGCTCATGGCCGCCGAGCCGATCATCGGGTTCAGCCGCAGCTGGAACAGCGGATACAGTACGCCCGCTGCCACCGGGATTCCGAGAATATTATAGAATAGTGCCCAGAACAGATTCATACGAATATTGCGGATCACCGCGCGGCTCAGTTCCACCGCTGTCACGGCGTCCATCAAAGAATCGCGCATCAGAACAACGTCTGCCGATTCGATGGCGACGTCTGTGCCTGCGCCGATCGCAATGCCGATGTCCGCGCGCATCAGCGCCGGGGCATCGTTGATGCCGTCGCCGATCATGGCGACCCGCTTGCCCCGCGCCTGAAGGGCCCGGATGTGGGCCTCTTTTTCGGCGGGGAGGACTTCCGCCACGGCCTCCACGATACCCAGTTCCGAGCGGATGGACTCGGCTGTGACACGGTTGTCGCCGGTCAGCATGATGACCTCGATGCCCATCTCCCGGAAACGTTCAATGGCATGACGGCTGCTCTCGCGGATGGTGTCCGCGACGGCGATGATCCCCACAGGCTTGCCGTCAACGGCAAAGAGCAGCGGTGTTTTGCCTGCGGCGGCCAATCCTTCTGTCCGGTCGCGAAGATCGGCGCTTATGCCGTTTTCTGCCAGAAAGGCGGCGTTACCCGCCAATACGGTCTTCCCCGTGACCGCGGCCTTTACACCGCGTCCCGACACGGCCTCAAAGTCCTGCGCTTCCGGCAGGGTGAGGCCCTTTCCTTTGGCATATTCCACGACCGCCTCTGCCAGAGGATGTTCGCTTCCCGCTTCCGCGGAGGCGGCGAGAGTCAGAAACTCCGATTCCCCGAGCGTATTGTCCAGTACGATCACATCCGTTACGGAAGGATGTCCCTCCGTGATGGTGCCGGTTTTATCCAGCACAACGGTGTCGATAAGGTGGAGGTTTTCGAGGCTTTCCGCAGACTTGATGAGAATGCCGCTTTCGGCCGCGCGGCCTGTGCCCACCATGATCGCCACGGGCGTGGCAAGGCCCAGTGCACAGGGACAGGAGATGACCAGCACCGAAATGGCACAGGAAAGCGCAAATTCAAAATCCTTCCCCACAAGCAGCCAGACGATCGCTGTCACCAGCGCGATCGCGATGACGATCGGGACAAAGACACCGCTGACACGGTCGGCCAGACGGGCGATGGGGGCTTTCTCACTGCCTGCCTCATCCACCAGACGGATGATCTGGGCCAGTGTGGTATCGTCGCCGACCTTGGAGGCGCGAAAACGGAAAGAACCGTTTTTGTTGATGGTCGCACAGATGACCGTATCGCCGGGGCCTTTTTCCACCGGTACGCTCTCACCTGTGATGGCAGACTGGTTGATATAACCCGTTCCGTCCAGTATCTCGCCGTCGGCGGGGATGCTCTCACCCGGGCGGATGATGATGATATCACCCACTGCCAGTTCTTCCGTGGGGAGGATCGTTTCCACACCGTCGCGAAGGACCGAAGCCGTCTTGGGCGCAAGATCCACAAGACGGTCGAGCGCGTCCGTAGTCTTGGCCTTGGAACGTGCTTCCAGCGTTTTTCCCACCGTTACGAGCGAGAGGATCATGGCGGCGGATTCAAAATACAGCTGATGGGAGTAATGCGAAACGAGTTCCGGGTCGCCGTGACTCAGACCGTACATCATACGGTACAGGGCGAAGACGCCGTAAATCAGTGAGGCCGCCGAACCGACCGCTACGAGGGAGTCCATATTCGGAGAACGCTTGATGAGCGCCCGGAAGCCGACGATAAAGAATTTACGGTTGACGAAAAGTACCGGGATGGTCAGCAAAAATTGTGTAAAGGCTGCGATCAGGGTGTTTTCCTCGCCGGTAAAGATACCCGGCAGGGGCAGATGCATCATATGTCCCATGGCGAGGTACATGAGCGGGGCCAGCAGGGCCAGAGAGGTATAAAGTCTGCGGCGAAGCGCTTTCGCCTCTTCCTCCGCCCGGGCGCGGCGGGCCTGCCATTCGCTGCGGAAGCCGCCGGCGCGCTCACCGTCGGTTTTTGCGCCCAGCAGCGCAGCACCGTAGCCCACGTCCACGACTGCGGCCGCGATGGCCGCCGCATCCACAAGATTTTCATCGTACTCCACGGTCATCTGGTTGGCCAGCAGACTGACATCGGCTTTCTGCACACCCTCCAGCCGGGATACGGCCTTCGTGACATTGGCCTGACAGGCAGCGCAGGTCATACCTGTAACGGAAAATTTGTCTTTTTTCATGGGGTATTATCGCCTCACTATTTCAGCTTCTTCATCAGATCGACGGCTTCGTCCACCACGGCGAGATTTCCCTGACGGATCTGTTCCACCACGCAGGTCTCCATGTGGTCGTGCAGGAGGATATAACCGAACGATTCCAGCGCGCTTTCCGCCGCGGCAAGCTGGATCAGGATGTCGCCGCAGTAACGGTTTTCGTCCAGCATACGGCTGATGCCGCCCAACTGACCGATCACACGCTGCAGCCGCTTCTGCAGTTTCTCTACCGTTTCCGCATCCCGCGGAACGGCTTTATAGCGTTTGTTCTTCCCGCTGCAGCAGGAACAAACAGGTTCCGGCATGTTTTGACCCTCCGTAAAAACTCGTTCCGGTTCTTTTTGTTCTATTATATACCCTGGGGGGGTATCTTTCAAGAGGGGACTTTTCTTTTTTTTCGCAATGGGTCCGGTGGAGAAAAATCCTTGAAAGGAATCGGCTTTTTCTTGAAAATGTGCTTGCATTATGTGAACCGGACACTTATAATTAAGTTGTATTTTCAGGAAATATGGGTTTTCCCGCCGTACGGAAACGTCTGCCGGGTGTGCGGGAGAAGTGTATATATAAGAGAGCATTAAAAATCTGAGGTGTCGTTATCATGTCCGGACGCAAGACCCGTTTACATATCGTAATTCTCGTTATTCTCACGATGGCTTTGCTGCTTATCAGCTGTTCGCAGAATTTGCCTGTATCCACCCCGGAAGCGCCCGAAGTGACGCAAACGGATCCTCCGGAGGAATCACCCGGCGCCGAGAATACGCCGCCGACGACCGAACCGGTCGAGACAGCTCCGGTGGAGCCGCTTCCTCCCACTCCCGAGGAAACGACTCCGGCAGAGGAACCCGATCCCGCGATCACTGAGCAGCCGGAAGAAACCGGGGATCCCAACGCGACGGAGGATCCGGATCATATCGTGACGCCGCCCGAGGGATATGTCCGCCAGGAACCGACCGGGAATGTTGTTCCGGCCCGTACGCCGGTGGATAACAGCTTCTTCCGGGATGCCGCCTTTGTCGGCAACTCTCTGGTCGAGGGGCTGCAGCTCTTCTCCGGGATCACAGAATGTGACTACTATGCTGCCACCAGCCTGTCCGTCCTCGGCGTGGATTCCGTCAATGCCATTACGCTGGATAACGGTATGTCCGGTACGATCATTCAGGGCATTGCGCAAAAGCCCTATGCCAAGGTCTATATCCTGCTCGGCATCAATGAGATCGGCTGTGATGTGGGCTATTTCAAGCAGGCTTACGGAAAAATGCTGGACACGATCTGCGCCCTGCAGCCGGATGCGGATATCTATATCATGTCCATCACCCCGGTGAGCTACGCGAAATCCTCCACCAGCGACATTTTCAATATGACGCGTGTGAACAGCTTCAACAACGCGCTGGTTGAACTGGCGGGAGAAAAGGGCGTATGGTATCTGGATCTGTGCGAGGCACTTGCCGGTCCTGACGGATATCTTCCTGCGGAAGTTACCTCCGACGGTGTGCATTTCTCCGCATCGCAGTACGGCGTCTGGGCCGATTATCTGCGCAGCCATTATGTGTGATCGATTTTAAAAAAACGCAGCGGAAACCGAAAAAGTTTCCGCTGCGTTTTTATTTTGACCTTTTGCATGAATAGTTCTTTAAAAAACGGGAAAACTGATGAGACGTCGAAACAATAAAAAGCCGGCAGACCGTTTTCGGCCCGCCGGAACAGGGTTGTGGGATAAAGATATGAGCTCAGATTGCTGCGGCTTTTCGCCGCCCCTGGATAAGCTGTGACCATATTATATCCCCCTGAGACGGGCTTGTAAAGAGCGAAAAATGTCGAATAAGCACTGCTTTTGCGCTGATCACGGTTCCTGCACGCAGTCATCGCCGGACCTTTCAAGGTCGGATGGTTTTACAGCCGGAATAATTCCGGGAACGGTGGGAAAGCTAGGGGCAAAGCCGTGCTGTCGGCGCGGCGGTACGAAGCTTTGGGTGAAAGCATGACGGAGCCTATGGCTCTGTGCAAAGTTTCGTATGAACTACAAAAGGAGCGAAGTTCATGATCATGGACAGAATTGCTTTGAGTCTTGCCATAATCGGCGGGCTGAACTGGGGCAGCATCGGCCTTTTCCGTTTTGACCTGGTGGCCTATCTGTTTGGCGGTCAGACCTCGACGGTCAGCCGGGTGGTATATACCCTGGTGGGTCTTGCGGCGGTCTGGTGCATTTCGCTGCTGTTCCGGCAGCGTGATGTCGGCGACGAACCGGTGTAATGAATGACAGGAATGTCCGCTCAGACGGACATTCCTGTTGATCGTTATAGGAGCATAGGCTGGATCTGACGGCCCTCGAGTGCAGCGGCGGCTGTGGCCTCGATGAGGCTGAACTCCGCCACCAGAGAGGAAGGCTTGTTCACGGGGTCATCCTGCCGGAACGGAACAAGATAAATGTTTCGCCGCGCCATAAGCGCCCCGAGATTGGCAGCGCCGGCGGACAGTGCATCATTGGACGAAACGGCGACGACCACCGGTCGGCCGTTGCGCAGATGTGCCTTGGCGGCCATGGTGACCGAACTGTCGGTGATTCCGTGCGCCAGTTTGGAAACGGTATTGCCGGTGCAGGGTGCGATGATGAGGATATCCAGAAGCTTTTTGGGGCCGATGGGTTCGGCCTGTTCCACGGTTCGAATGACGGTTTTTCCGGAAAGGCTCTCCAGTCTTTCCAGAAAATCCTGTGCACGGCCGAAACGGGTATCGGTGGAAGCGGAAGTCTCCGACAGGATCGGCGTGACGTCATAGAGTTTACAGAGCCGTTCGGCGGCGGCCATGGCTTTCTCAAAAGTACAGAAAGAGCCGGTCAGAGCCAGCCCGATTCTCAGTTTTTCCATTCATGCCTCTCTTTCACAATATTGCGGATGGTATCGAGGATCATGCCTCCGGCGGAGATGGGAGCCACCTCGCCGGGCAGGGAGAGCGCCCATACGGCACGCAGCCCCAAAGCGCCGGCGGCGGCAAAATCCATCCCGCCGGGCCGGGAAGCAAGATCGATGCAGAGCGTGTCGGGGCACAGTTCCCGCAGCAGGCTCTCGGTAAGTATGGGGGCGGGAACGGTGTTCACGACGACGTCGAAACGCCGAAGCTCGCCGGACAGGGCACGCGTATCAAGGGCGTGCATTCCGAACGCCTCGATCCAGGCCCGGTCTCCGCATTTGCGGGCGCTGCACCATACCTCTGCGCCCATAGCGCGCAGACGGTCGGCAGTGAGTTTCCCCACGCGGCCGTAGCCGATGACCAATACGCGGCTGCGCCAAAGGGTGATGGCGGTATCCTGCATAATAAGGCTCACAGCGCCTTCTGCTGTGGCGACGGCATTGCCGACGGTCAGTTCTTCACGCTGGAAGTAGTCGATCAGTTCGATCCCGCGGGCGCGGGCAGCGCGTTCGGTTTCACTGTCCACGCGCCCGGCACAGACGAGTGTCTCCGGCGACAGTGCCGCGAGAACGGTATCCATACGGTGTTCGGCGTTGGCCAGAGGGGCGTTCAGAAAACCCCGGCGGCCGGCAGCGGGCAGCGGCAGTATCACACATTCCGCGGAGCGGACAGCTTCGGTCAGACTGGGGACGCAGAGCTCGGGCGGAAGATCGGCCCGTTCCAGCGCAAAGCAGCGCACAGCGTCACCGCGGAGATATAACATTTGAGCCAGACTGGCGATCCGCATATCTCCGCCGATCACGGCAAATCTCATGGAAGGATTCCTCCTTTTGCGGTTTTTCACGCTCCATACTATGCGTACATCAGAGCGGAGTGTGCCCATGAGCGCAGCATGGCGGAGATGGATTTTTTTAAAATAATTTGTGAAATGTTCACGGGTTTGTCACATGTGCATATTATGATAAGCATGCCGAACTGTGCTTCATAGATGATTTGTGAAAAATGCGAAAGCGCAAACGTGTCTTGTGAACGGGAGGATTCAATATGAGTTTTTCGTCGAACGAATGGGAAAAACAGGGCGAAACGACAGCTTCGGAACCGTATCATTACGTGCGTCCGGACTCCGGCCGTGAAAACTATCAGGACGCGAATTATATACAGACCGCACCGTCGGCGTCCGGAAAGCATACGGCGGCGCCGAAGAAAAAGAACTCGGCCGTACGGATCTTTGCGCTTTGCCTCATTTGCGTGCTGGTCGGCACGGCGATCGGCGTGGCTTTCGGCGGCAACCTGTTTGGAAACGATACTGCCGGGGAGCCCGGCCATGAGAATCCGGCTTTGACGGCGGAGACAGCTCCGGCTCCGGCTGAAACAAATACGCCGGTTCTTTCTGTGGCGAATCGGGAAGATGGCGTGATGGATGCTTCGGATATCTATGATCAGGCTTGCGGTCAGGTCGTGGGTATCACGACGGAGATCACCTATACGAACTATTTCGGCATGAACTCAAGCAGCGCTGTGACGGGATCCGGTTTCATCCTGACGGAAGATGGGTATATTCTGACGAATTACCATGTCATCGAGTATGCCGTGAGCGGCGGGTACACGGTGTCTGTCGTGTTGTACGACGGCACGGAGTACACGGCGGAGATCGTGGGCTATGAGGATGACGAGAGCGATATTGCGGTGCTGAAGATCGAGGCCGAGGGCCTGACCGCGGCAACGATGGGCGACAGCAGCGAGATGCGCGTCGGTGATACGGTCTATGCGGTGGGCAATCCTTTGGGAGAACTGCATTATACGATGACGCGCGGCATGGTCTCCGCGCTGGATCGTGAGATCTCGTCACAGGACAGCCAGACGCGGGAGATCAAGACGGTCAACATGTTCCAGATCGATGCGGCTGTGAACAGCGGCAACTCCGGCGGCCCGGTGTATGATGAGGCCGGCCGTGTGATCGGCGTTGTGACCGCAAAATACAGCGACAGCGGCGTCGAAGGTCTGGGCTTTGCGATCCCCATCGCGGATGCCATCGATATTGCCAATGACCTGATCACGCAGGGCTATGTGAGCGGAAAACCGTCGCTGGGCGTGTATGTGGATACCATCGGTGCGGCAACGGCGAATTATTATCGGCTGGTAGAGGGTGCGTATGTCTATGCGATAGAGCCCGACAGCTGTGCGGAGAGAGCCGGACTGGAGCTGGGAGATATCATCACAAAGCTTGACGATATAGAGATCACCGGATCTTCGTCCCTGCGCTCGGCCAAGAAGAATTACCGGGCGGGCGATACGGCTGTGCTGACGATCTACCGTGACGGGGCCTATATGAAGTGTACGATCGTGTTTGATGAGGAAACGGGAAGCGCACTTCAGACCGGCGGACAGACAAACGGATAACGGGAAAAAGACCGGGCGGGAGGCAAGATAAGACTTGCAATTTCCCGCCCGGAAAGGTATAATACACAAAATGTATGGAGCGGTATCGAAGTGGTCATAACGGGGCTGACTCGAAATCAGTTTGCAGGCAACTGCACGTGGGTTCGAATCCCACCCGCTCCGCCAAATTAATCATCGGCACTGTCTCATGGAGCAGTGCCGATGATTAAAAATTTGCTTGGGAGGGATCTGTATGCCGGATTATAAGGCTATGTATTATCACTTGGCGGGGCGCATGGCAACCGCTATCGATGCGCTGGAAGCCACCACCAATGCACTGGTTGACATCACCGAAAAGCTGAAGCTGGCGCAGCAGACCACCGAGGAAATGTTTATTTTCAGTCCTGACGACGATGCGGATTCTCTGGATAGTGAATCGGGTTCAAAGCAAAAGCCGTAATTCTTTAATTTCATAAGCGGCATCTATACTGTTGTGATATTACACGTCGGAGCAAGCTTTGTATCGCTTGCTCCGACTTTTTTCAAAAGTCAGAGCGCGCTCATGCCGCTGCTCCTTTCCAAATCGAACCCGCTGCGCTGGGCTTCGGTTTGGTTTGAGCTAGACCTTTATGCTCAGCTCCCAAGGTTCCCTTTGCACAAAGGAGCCTTGGGAGCTGCCGCGTCAGTGCAATGAAACTGAATTTGATGAGGTGATTATGATGATAGATATTACTGCCTGGACGGAACTCTTCTTGCAGACCCTAAATGGGATATTTGGAGACCGTGTATGGTTTGTTGGTTTGCAGGGCAGTTATGGCCGCGGTGAAGCAACAGAAACAAGCGACATTGATATTGTTGTAATTCTGGATGAGTTGTCTGCGGCAGACATTGGGGCTTATAATGCCATGCTGGATACTTTGCCTCACAGAGAACTGATTTGCGGTTTCCTTTCAGGCAAAGATGAAATTATGAATTGGGAGCCTTCTGACCTTTTTCAGTTCTACCATGACACGACTCCGATAAAGGGAAGCCTTGACGAACTGCTGTCGGTTATTGATGAAACCGCTGTAATCAGAGCGATCAAGATCGGCGCCTGCAACATATACCACGGTTGTGTTCACAATATGCTGCACGAAAAGAGCGACGACATTTTGCGGGCTCTATATAAATCCGCATCTTTCGTTGTGCAGGCAATTGTATTTAAGCGGACGGGAACCTACATTAAACACCAAATTGAATTGCTCCCATTCGCTCTGTCTGACGAACGAGCCATTGTTGATACATTTTTAAGTTTGAAAAAAGGCTGTGCGGTTGATTTTTTGCCAATGTCCGAAACCTTGATGGCTTGGTCGAAGAAGCGGATTTCTGAAAACTGTTAAATCAATTCCAATTTGTCGAGCAGATACTAAAGGCACGCTTCCGTACCCCCTCCGGGCATACCGTGCAATGACGGTTATGCTGCTATACTGAATCGCCAAGCAAAAATCCTACCTGCGCGGTATTCGCAGGTAGGATTTGCTGTTTTATGACTGCTGTCCTATATGAGGGAGGCTTTTTTCTGTTATGCTTTTTACATCAGCGGGGCCAGCAGGCGCAGGGCGGCGGTCTTGAGGCTTGTCAGGACGCTGCCTTTGCAGTCTGCCGGGGTGATGCGATGACAATCATTCAGCGTACGGAGAAAGTCCTCCTTTGCCTCCATTACGGCAGCGCTGTTCCGGAGCAGGACACCGCATTCAAAGTGAAGATACAGACTGCGGAAATCCAGATTGATCGTGCCGATCACGGCGGAGCTGTCGTCAGAGACCATCAGCTTGGAGTGCATGAACCCCGGGGTATATTCATAGACCCTGACCCCTGCGTTCAGCAGTTCCTTATAATAGGAACGGGTGGTCATGTGAACAATTTTTTTGTCCCAGATATGCGGCGTTACGATGCGTACATCGACGCCGCTTTTGGATGCCAGCGACAGGGCGGTCATCATGGTCTCATTGATCGCAAGATACGGTGTATTGATATAGAGATAGTCTTTTGCATTATGGATCATCTGCAGAAAGACATACTCACTGACATATTCTTCGTCGATGGGGCTGTCCGCGAAGGGTTGGACAAAACCGTCCGAACAGTCCGCCGAGTTAAGCTCCGGCGGGAAAAACACTTTCGGCGATTCTTTCTGACCCGAACATATCTGCCACATCTCGAGAAAGGTCATGGTAAGGCTCCATGCCGCTTTGCCATGCAGCAGCAGACAGGAGTCTTTCCAATAGCCGTGTTTTTCATAAACGTTGATATACTCATCCGACAGATTGATGCCGCCCGTGAAGGCGGTTTTTCCGTCGATGATAAGGACCTTCCGATGGTCGCGGTTGTTTTGCGTGGCAGTAAGCAACGGGCGGAAGGGGTTGAAGGTGATGCATTCGATGCCGTATTTCCGCAGAGCCTGCGGGTATTCGCGGGGCAGAAGCAGGAAACAGCCGATGTCATCATAGAGCAGCCGGACTTTCACGCCCTGTGCGGCCTTGCGTTTCAGGATCGTAAGGATGCTGTTCCACATGACGCCTTCCTGAACGATAAAGAACTCCAGAAAGATATAGTTTTCGGCTTTTTCCAGTTCCTCCAGAATGATCGGGAAAGCGGCTTCTCCGGGGGAGAGATGTCTCGTTTGGGTGCCAGAATACACGGGATATCCGGCGTGATCCTGCAGATACCGAACCAGCTGCAGATGCTCCGGAGCCTGTTCGCAGAGCTGATTCATCGCATCCCCGGGGCAGCACCGCAGACGGTACAGCGTCTCTTTGGAGAGAAAAGCGGAGCGCAGACGCTTTTTCGAGGTTTGCAGATATAAAAGAAGATACATGAGGCCGCCGAACAGAGGGAACGTGAGGATCAAAAAGATCCATGTGACCTTATACGTCGTTTTTCTTGGCTGTGAGGCGATGTGCAGGGCCACAAAAAAGCTGATGACGGTCATCAGGATACCGAAGAGCTGAGAGGATCTGCTCCTGCTGACGACCGTATATATGATGAGTACCGTCTGAAGAATGATCAGTCCGGCAACGGTAAGACGCTGGAAAAACAGACTGCTGAGCCGCCTTCTTTCTTGCAACGCAGGAACCTCCTGTCAGAAAATACGGGAACTATCCTGAGGGTATTACAATAGTATAAAAGAATGACGAAAAATGTGCTATTTTCAGTTTTCGGAAAGTGTATAGACAAAAACGCCGATGCGTAAAACAATTTTACACATCGACGTGTCTGTCTAAACATACTTGCTGCATTGTATATTGCGATGGAGAATTCGGGGCCTGTATTATTGTTCTGGAGGAGCGGGCGATGGTCACAGAAAGGCATTGGGATTGACGGACAGATTCCGGAATACGGAGAGGACCTGCTTTGTCAGCTGATCGGCGTTTGCGTCCCTGGAATGACAGAAAGAGATGATCAGCCCGGTAAGTCCGAAGGAGAAAAAGCGGATGAGTGTTTCTGTCTCGGCTGCCGTCATGTTGCCGGAAGCGTCGGAAGAGGATTCCCGGATCGCCTGACGAAAGCGCTCCTGCATGGTGTTCAGTATCAGTCTTTCGAAGAAATCACGTTTTTGGGAGTTCCGAAGCTTGATGATAAGTCCCTGATTTTCGAGAACAGATTCGGCCAGGATTCGGATGGATCCCTCAAAGGAATCCGAGGCATATATGCGGGCGGATATTTCCTCTTCCTGACGGAGCATCAGCCATTCGATGACGCCCGTGATGTCGGGGAAGTGATAGTAGAAACTCTGACGGGAAATGCCGCAGTATTCCACGAGATCCTTGACAGTGATCTTATCGATATTCTTCTTCTTTGTCAGAGCGAGAAAAGCGTTTGCAATGTTTTCTTTTCGCTGCATACTCATGACATACCTCGTTATAATCTGACATTCGATACCGTGTATATTTTATGGGAAGCACAAAAAGATGTCAACAAATATACTGTAAACAAAGCAGACGGGAAAGGAAGTCGGATGAATCAGGAACACACGATCTGTCTGTTAAATGACTCGTTTCCGCCGCAGATCGATGGGGTCTCGAATGCGACACTGAATTATGCCCGGGAAATTACGCGCAGCGGTTCCGGGGTGATCGTTGCTGCACCGGCCTATCCTCATGCCGAGGACGGAAAATATTCCTTTCCGATCGTCCGGTATCCCAGCGTGAATTTCCGGAAGATGGACGAATATATGGCCGGCATCCCCTTTTCTCTGGAGGTGGCCGGAAGTGTCGCGAAACTGAAACCCGCGCTTTTGCACACGCATTGTCCGATCATGTCCACGTTTATGGCCCGGGAACTCCGGCAGATACTGAACAGCCCGGTCGTTTTGACCTACCATACAAAATTCGACGTGGATATCTCGAACCTCATCCGAAGCCGACGCCTGCAGAATGCATGCAAAAAGGCGTTGGCCGCCAATATCAGCGCCTGTGACGAGGTCTGGGCGGTGAGCCGCGGCGCGGGGGAAAATCTCCGTGAGCTTGGCTATAAAGGGGACTTTGTTGTCATGCCCAACGGTGTGGATCTGCCGCGCGGAAGAGTGTCTGAGAGCGGGATCGGGGCGGCGACGGATGGATATGACCTGCCTTTTGATGTGCCTGTTTATCTCTTCGTTGGCAGAATGATGTGGTATAAAGGGATCCGGATCATTCTGGACGCACTTACGCAGATGAAAAAGCAGGGGAAAGATTTCCGGATGGTCTTTGTCGGCGAGGGAGATGACAGAAAAGAAATCAAGGCCTATGCGGAGGCCTGCGGTGTGAGGGATGTATGCATCTTCACCGGCGCAGTCCGGGACCGCGAAGTCCTGCGCGCCTGGTATTGCCGGGCGGAACTTTTTCTTTTTCCGTCCACGTTTGATACGAACGGTCTGGTCGTCCGTGAGGCGGCGGCCTGTTCGCTGGCGTCGGTGCTGATCAAAGGCAGCTGCGCGGCCGAGGGGATCGAGGACGCCCGGAACGGTTTCCTGATCGAGGAAAACGCGGAGAGCCTGAGCCGCTGTCTGTGTGCTCTGCAGGAGAATCGGGAGCTTCCCCGTGTTGTGGGGAAGAGAGCCGCGGAGGAACTTTATATTTCCTGG
>JAUMXS010000092.1 GCA_030528965.1 Eubacteriales bacterium | reverse complement strand
TGTAAACCACGCAGTCTTCAAAGCCCTTTGCAAGCAGTTCATTTTCAATCTGGCTTTCCATAAGTGACCAGTTAGCCATGGCCGCAATTGCATTCATAGCGCTGTCGATCGTCTCCTGAGACGCCGCATCCGCCGAAGCCGCGATCTCCAGCAGTCCCAGCGCCTCATCCCGTGACTGCTGACGCGTCAGGCGCGCATCGGCAAAATAATCGGATATTACCGTCTCCTGCGATGCCGTACCCGACTCGCCTTCGGCCATAGCTTCCTCGTATTCCGCATCGGCCTCCGCCATGGCCGCATCTTCCGCCGCCACCATCTCCGCATTGTCTGTTCCGTCCCACCGCTCATTGTATGACCAGTTCAGATAGGCAGCCGCTCCCACAAAAAACAGCACCGCCACAAGGACCAGATTCCGTCTCAAATTCTTGAAATGCTTCAATTCGATTCGTCCCCCTTCTGTCTCACTTCATCTTAATAACCTGGATCTTATCTGCTCTCAGGCCCGTGAAGGCCGAGACCGCATTGACAACATCAAGCCGCACATCAGCCCTGTCCCCGCCGGTGCAGACGACCACCGCGCCTAAATACTCCGGATAGCAGTACCGAAGCGCGACCGTCTCCTCGCCTCCGCCCTTTGAGTCCACCACAAGCACCTCGTTTTCCCCGTTCTCTGCCAGTTCCCTCGAGGACGTCGACTGCAGGGAAAGCAAGACTCGTACAGTTCCGGCTCCTTCTATCTCACACAATGCTTTCTCCAGACGCGCTTCCTCTTTCTCCAGAGAGAAGCTCGGTGCATTGAGTTCTGCCGGATCTTCCGCAGGGCTTGAAGCATCGGGCTCTTTTTCATCTCCGGTCGGGAGCAGAATGAGTATGAGCCCCAGCAGCATAACGGCCAACACATAACGGTTTTTCAGCAAAAAAGACACTATACGCTTTCCCTGTATCTCAGTGACTTTCATTCCAGTATTGCCTCTCCTTCGGTATGCCAAGCTCTGCCTCTACCAGATTGGCCAAAGCATTTCTCTTATCCTCCGATCCGGAAAACGTAAGCATAACCTCATCCGGGACCCAGCAATCACCACCCCAACGAACCATGACTTCAGCCTGCCCGGAGGTCAGGCCCAATGACTGCGCTTTGTCCCATATATATGCAGCATATTCCTCCTGTATGATGATTCGACTCAGGCGTTCCTGCAGTTCTCGTGCTTCTTCCGTTAAAACGGCAGCCTCCTCCCTGTATTGGGCTGTTGAAAGGGAAAAGGTCTCCATATCCAGCTTTACAAGGGGCGAGAGAAAAGCCAGTGCAAGCACCGTACCGCTCATCATTTTTGTAACCGATCGTACCGGGCCCGTCGAAGTGAGCAGTACGCAAACAGCGCCCAGTACAGCCGCACCGCTCAGGCCAGAGATCCAGGCTCTCCATAGATTCTCCACTTCAAGTCACCATCCGAATCAGAGAATAGAACGATATAAAAAGGAAGGCAGCGCCGCAGCCGATCACAGCAAGAATCATCCCGAATGCCGTTCCAAGACCGTCAATTAAAGCGGCCAGTCGGCTGTCCGAAACACAGGCCGCCAAAGCCGCCGTTGCTTTATATAACAAATACTGCACACCCAGCTGCAAAAACGGTGTCAGGCAGATCGCCAGGATCGCCAGCATCCCGAAAACTCCGATTGCTCCCCGAAGCGTGGAAAACCCCGCCGCCAATGTCCCCGCAGCATCGGATAAAATCGAACCCACAACAGGCAGCGCGGAGGATACTGCCGTTTTTGCAAGGCGCGTTGTCATGGCGTCCGCACTGCCGATCACAATGCCGGTCACGGACAGGTATACGGTAAATGCCAGCGTAAGTATCGTCAAAAGCGTCACGCACAGCCATTTCACGCACTTGACGGCGCCGGTCAAAACTTGTCCATCCGCAGCGGCATTGGCTATGATGAGTGCTGTATAGCCGCAGACGGCCGGCATCACGACAGCGGAAGAAAGTCCCATCAGGATATCCATGTACAGTGCGGTAACGGCATATTTGGCAGCGGCGGAGCTGATCGCCCCGGAACTTGCGGCCGCCGCTGTAAGACTCGGTAAAAGCACACGGGAAAAATCAAGCAGCTGATGCAGCGTATCAAGTCCCTTGTGCAATATGGAATTCATATCACCGGCAGCCACCGCTGCAATCCCCGCAACTCCGGCCAGCAAGATACACTGTCCGACTCTCCCTCCGCTGTCTGCCGCCAGACCAACGGCACATAAGAGCGTTACGGCCAGCATGGAGACCGCGCTCTGCATGGATTCTCCAAGATATGTACGAAGCCCCTTCAGTGCGCTTTCACGCAAGCGCTCCAACACTTCATCCGCTGCTTCCGTGCTGTCCGCAACGGAAACTCCATCCATGAATTCTTCGGCTTCCTCCGTCAAAGCCTCCGGGATCTCCTCCAGTCCCAATGCAGCCGCCTGCTCTTCTTCCACATCCACTGCCACAACAGGCTGTGACAGAAGCAGGCACAGCACAACAGTCAGGATTGCCGCTATTCTGCTTTTCATGCCAGTTCTCCAATCATCGTTAGAAGCGTCCGTATCAGCGGAAGAGAAATATACACAGCAGCAAACACTCCGCAGCCTTCAACGGCCACGGCTATCGAGCCTTGTCCTGCATCTCGGCAGACCTGCGCCGTCAGATGCGTCACAAGCCCCACAGCTGTACATTTAAACACTGGTCTGACGACAGCCGGAGACAGTCCGCAGCTGTCCGCAGCCATAACAGCCATTTCCAGAATTTCAGAAGCGAGCTGCAGGCCCAGTCCCGTAACAGCCAGTCCGACTGCCAGAGTCAGAAGGAGCGACATTTCCGGCGCATTTTTCTGCAGCAGCAGCGCCAGCACAGCTCCAACGATCGCCACGGCCGCCGCCTTCCAGATGACTTCCACTGTCAAAGCCCGAACTGGCTTTTTATGAGGGCAAAGAGGTCGCTGATCTGCTGGACGAGAATCACCAGAACTGTCACCAGTCCTGCGATGGTCACCATCAGCGCCTGTTCATCCCGCCCGGAGCGGGATAACAGGATGTTTAAAACAGCAACAAGTATCCCGACTGCCGCAATTCTGAAAATAAGATCGACATTCATGACGATATTCTCCTTTCTTCTGCTGTATTCAGTCATTCGTTCCTGATATAAATCAAAGCAGAATGATTACAAAGAGCAATCCGCCGGAAAAGCCCAGCACGGTATACAGACGGCTGCGTTCCCGCAGCTCAGCATACGCTTCACTTCTATATTCCTTCATTCTCTCCAGACAGAGAGTCAGAGCCCGATCCTGTGCTTTCAAATCCCCGCCGAGCACGCGGCCCGGTTCAATGAGAGCCTCAGTTTCCTTTTCACGAAGATACAGTTTTTCGCAGGACTCCTCTGCCGCTGCACGCCAAAGAACGAAAAACGGTTTCTCTCCCAGCTTGTCCAGTTGTCCGCAAAGCACTGAGAAAAAAGGACGAACCTGCTGCGGAGCCTCATCTGCAAGGATCTCTATTAATTCCGGTAACGGCCGCAAATTCTGCACGATTCCCCCGTGCAGACGATTCAGAGCGTCAATCAGAGCTGTAAGAACACGCACACGGGCCCGCAGGCGATAACTCTGTTCCAGTCCGACGACCCCGCAGGCTCCCACAATGAAGATCGCTCCCAAAATATGTATCACAGCCAGGCCTCCCGATAACTGCGATGGCCGTTTTCCGTCCGGATAATCACCGCGCGGTCGAAAGCTTTGTTCTCCAGCAGATCGAGGTACAGTCTCCGGCACAGCAGATCCTTTTCATCCCGGGCGTGCGCCGTTGCCAGCAGACGCACACCACAATTACACGCCTGCAAGCACGCACGCACATCTGCGGGATCGGTTATTTCATCCAATGCCAGCAACTGCGGGTTCATCGCCCGGAGCAGCAGCATCGCGCTTTCCGCCTTGGGGGCCCCGGTCATGATATCCGTACACACCCCCACATCCAGCTGTGCCTCCCCATTCCAGACACCCGCAACTTCTCCGCGCTCATCCGCAAGGGAAACTCGCATTCTCCTGTTCGACAGGAGGCGTATCATATCGCGAAGCAGTGTGGTCTTCCCACCGCCCGGAGGAGATATAATGATCGTGGACGGAAAAGAAGCCGTGTCTCTCACAAAAGCTTCGGCACATCCCGCGATCTCCCTTGGAATCCGAACAGCGAGAGAGGAGATCGAATGAAACCCACGGATGCCCCTGTCATCGGTGTAAGCTCGTCCGCATACACCGACGCGAATGCCGCCTTGAACACAGATAAATCCCTGCCGGAGTTCCCCCGCGTGGGTATACAGAGATGCACCGGTTACGCGTTCAAATACCGCACGAAGAAGAGCAGCATCCACAGCACAGGCGCCCGACAGCGGATGTTCCCCGTTGTCCAGCAATACTGTCGGGCGCTGTCCCAGACGGATTCGGAATTCCTCTGCCCTGTTTTTTATCGCCGGGTCCAAACTGCTAAGCGCACGTCGAAGCTCGGTCGGAAGAAGCGCCGCGGCATTTTCAAAACCATCCATTGTCATCCTCCTCTCGCTCCATCCTATGAACGCCTGTCCCGGGATATGAGTATTCCTGCATGTACATTTTGTCCGAGGCAGTATTTACCGAATTGCCCTTGACATATAATCGCCCAAGTTTTATAATTCCAATTTGTTAGTAGGCTAACTATTCGCAGGCTAACTATTTACTGGGAGGTATGAATATGCACCCCTCCGAAAGTCCTCATTCCGAGCAATCGAACCCTCATTTTCTTATGCGCGAGTTCTTTCGGGCTCACAAGCTGGCAATGATGGCAATTTATGAACGTCTTGAGCTGCATGACCC
>JAUMXS010000091.1 GCA_030528965.1 Eubacteriales bacterium | reverse complement strand
CCTGTGCCGACTCATGTTTTTATCGGCGGAAGTGCCGGAAACCTGCGGGAGATCATTCAAACGGCGATTTATAAAAACCCTGAGGTACGCATCGTTGCGACGGCGGTGACGCTGGAGGGTATAAGCGAATTGACCGCCTGCATGCGGGAATTTCCTTTCGTTTGGACGGAGACAGTGATGCTCACGGTGTCGAGAGACAGAAAGGTTTCCGACTATCATCTGCTCTCAGGGCAGAATCCGATCAGTATTTTCAGTTTTCAGGCGGGCGGAGAAAGCATATGAACCTTTCATTTTATGCCGTCCTGATCGGGTTCGGGATCGATTTGCTGATTGGGGATCCGCACGAAATTCCACATCCCGTCGTGTGGATAGGAAAACTAATTTCTGCGTTGGAAAAACAGTTGCGGCGAATTTTTTCCGCAACCATCAAGGGAGAGCGTATGGCCGGTGCGGTCATCTGGATCGTGACAGCGTCTCTTTCCCTGATCATACCGCTTTTTATCCTGAAACTCTGCGGAATGATCAGTGTATGGCTGCGTTTAGCGGTTGAAAGTGTAATGTGTTGGCAGATCCTTGCCGCAAAGTCCCTGTGGGATGAGAGTATGAAGGTGTATGCGGCCCTTCGGGATGGGGATCTCGCCGGGGCGAGAAAAGCGGTTTCCATGATCGTCGGGCGCGACACACAGGAACTGGACGAGGCGGCTGTGACGCGGGCTGCCGTGGAGACAGTTGCGGAGAATACAGTGGACGGCGTGACGGCTCCCTTGTTCTTCCTGATGCTGGGCGGCGCTCCGCTGGGCTTTTTGTACAAGGCTGTCAATACGATGGATTCGATGCTGGGCTATGTGGAACCCCCGTATAAAAACATCGGCCTCGTTCCGGCTCGCATGGATGATTTGTTTAACTGGCTTCCTGCCCGTTTGTCGGCGCCTGTGATGCTTGCCGCGGGCTGGTTTTTGGGACTCAATGTACAAAACGGTTGGAAAATTTTCCGACGTGACAGACTTTCTCATGCCAGTCCCAATTCAGCACATACGGAGGCTGCCTGTGCGGGACTTTTGGGTCTGCGCTTAGCGGGAAACGCTTCGTATCACGGTGTTCTGCATGAAAAGCCTTTTATCGGTGATGAATTGCGCCCCATTGTTCCCGAGGATATTCCGCTGACGTGTCGGCTCATGTATGCAACGACTGTACTTTTTTTGTTCCTGACGGCTTCTGTCAGGGCGCTGATCCTACTGTAAACGGAGCTTAGAGGATGCTGTATCAAACAACAAACCCTCACGGAGGCGATATATATGGCCGCCCGATCAGGCTGGATTATTCGGTGAATACCAATCCTTTTGGTACGCCGGATTCCGTGAAAGAAGCTGTGGTCAAAGCTGCAGACGAACTGTGCCGGTATCCGGATCCGTCCTGCCGAAGCTTGATTTCAGCCCTTTCAAAACATATGGAATTGCCTGAAGAATACATTCTGTGCGGAAACGGTGCGGCCGAGCTGATTTTTACTTATTGCAATATCCTGCAGCCCAAAACTGCACTTGAGCTTTCGCCTACTTTTTCGGAGTATTCCCGGGCGCTGGAGAGCGTCGGATGCCGGGTGAAGCGGTATCCTCTCGCGATGGAGAATGATTTTCGGCTGACCGGAGACTTTTTGGATGTGTTGAGAAACAGCAACGCTGAGATCCTGTTTCTGTGTAATCCTAATAATCCGACAGGACAGCTCATCGAGCCGGGGATGCTTGCGGAGATCGTAGTAATTTGCCGGGAGTGTGGTATTCGGCTGTTTCTGGATGAGTGTTTTCTGGAGCTTTCGAGCGCGGGACGCTCAGCAAGTTTAATGAACATACTGAAAGACTGGCCCGGGCTGTTTCTCTTGAATGCGTTTACAAAAACCTATGGAATGGCGGGTGTTCGGCTGGGATATGGTTTATGCAGCGACGGGAAGCTTCTTTCTGCCATGAGCCGCAGAATGCAGCCATGGAATGTGTCTCTTCTTGCTCAGAAGGCCGGTCTGGCTGCATTGCAGGAATCGGACTGGCTGGAACGCGCCAGGGAATTGATCGGGACGCAGCGTGCGTTTTTGGAGGAAAAACTGCGCGAATGCGGCCTTTATGTTTGTCCGTCGCAGGCGAATTTCCTGTTATTCTACAGTGATGCGCCGCTCTTTGACAGACTTCTGGAACAGGGCGTGCTGCTGCGCGATTGTTCGAACTATTCCGGCCTTAGGCACGGATGGGTTCGTGCAGCGGTGAAAACGGAAAAAGATAACCGTATTCTTTTGGATATGATTGCCGAGGTGTGCAGAGAAATAAGCAGGGGGTGAGCAGCGAATGGCCGGAAATATTATGATCCAGGGAACGATGTCCAATGTCGGCAAAAGCCTGCTGACTGCCGGGCTGTGCCGGATCTTTCGTCAGGACGGCTACCGTGTGGCCCCTTTCAAGAGTCAGAATATGGCGCTCAATTCTTTTATTACCGCCGACGGAGGAGAGATGGGACGGGCACAGGCTGTACAGGCCGAAGCTGCGGGGATCTCCCCTCATGTGAGCATGAATCCGATCCTGCTCAAACCGACGACCGACGTGGGAAGTCAGGTCATTCTGAACGGTGTCGTGCAGGGAAACATGACTGCAAAGGAATACTATCAACGGAAGACGGACTTTATCCCGGTCGTGCTGGATGCGTATTGGGCTTTGGAACGGGAATATGACATACTTGTGATCGAAGGGGCCGGCAGTCCCGCAGAGATCAATCTGAAAGATCGGGATATCGTGAACATGGGTCTTGCCGAGATGGTGGATGCTCCTGTGCTTTTGGTGGGCGATATTGACCGTGGAGGCGTTTTTGCACAGCTTTACGGGACTATGGCTTTGCTGGAAGAAAATGAACGCCGGCGAGTCAAAGGCGTGGTTGTCAATAAGTTCCGCGGTGATCGCGCGATTCTTGAACCTGGGCTTCGTCAGCTGGAGGCGCTTTGCGGCGTGCCTGTTGTGGGAGTTGTGCCGTATGTTCATGTCAATGTGGACGACGAGGACAGCCTTTCGGAGCGCTTAAGCCGGAATTCGTGTCGGAAATATCTTGATATCGCGGTGATCCGCTTTCCGCGTATTTCGAATTATACGGATCTCAGCCCGTTCGAAAGATATGAAAATGTCTCCCTGCGCTATGTGGAGACCATACATGAGCTTCAAAACCCTGACCTCATCATACTTCCGGGGACGAAGAGCACGGTTTCCGATTTGCTTTGGCTGCGACGGAGCGGTCTGGAGGCTGCGGTATTGCATGCATCGGCACAGCATGTGCCTGTGATCGGTATCTGCGGCGGATATCAGATGATGGGGAATACGGTTTCTGATCCGGATGGGGTCGAGACGGAAAAGGGAACGACAATAAAAGGCCTCGGTCTTTTGAATATGAACACTGTTTTCCATGGAGAAAAAGTGCAGACACAGACCAGAGGCGTATTTCGGGATATCGAAGGCATGCTGTCTTCCTTGAATGGCATGGCTTACGAGGGCTATGAAATACACATGGGGCGCAGCGAAGAGACGCTGCGCCCCGTGGAGGGTGACGGCAATATATACGGGAGTTATATCCATGGATTGTTTGATGCCCCGGGGATCGCAGATGAGGTGCTGCGTGCCGTGTGCAGACAGAGAAACCTGGATTTCTCCCGGCTTGGAGCCTTTGATTCGGCGGCTTATCGAGAACGGCAGTATGATTTATTGGCTGATGCGGTGAGGGCCGGACTGGATATGGATTTCATTTATCGTTTGGTTAAGAGAAAATAACAGGACAAGTTACATGTTTCCCGGATATACCCATTTCAGCCACTTTTTTGCTTCGACGACCAGACGATAGATGCTCTCCTTCGGAGTGGGAGCTTTGTCCCGCATCATGTATTGGGGAAAGAAACGAGTAAGATGCAAAGGAATATCGGGGTCCAATGAGGCCAACCATTTTGCCATGGCGCGGATTTCTTCCGCGCCATCGTTTTCGTTTGGGATTATCAGCGTGGTTACTTCCACATGACAGCCGCTCACCACGGACAGTTCGATGTTGCGCTTCACCGATTCCAGATCACCGCCCAGACGGCGGTACCATTCCGGGGTGAAACCTTTCAGATCAATGTTGACGGCGTCCAGAAGGGGAAGCAGTTCCCGCCATGGGGCTTCTTCAATAGTCCCGTTGGAGACCAGTACATTGACCATACCGCGATCATGCACCATTTCTGCGCAGTCACGGACAAACTCATAGCCTATGAGCGGTTCGTTATACGTATAGGCTACACCGATGTTTCGGCGCGGTTTCAAAGCTTCGGCCTGCTCTGCCAGATCGGCGGGCGTAATGCTCAGTAATTCACAGGAGCCGTCCGCCATGGAAATCTCATGGTTCTGACAAAACGGACAGCGCAGATTGCAGCCGAAGCTTCCTGCCGACAGGACCAAGCTTCCGGGGTGAAAACGGCGCAGCGGCTTCATTTCGATCGGATCCAGTGCCAGAGAGGTCAGTTTTCCGTAATTCAGGGAAACGATACTTCCGTTACGGTTGGCCCGCGCACGGCACAGACCGGTCTGCCCCTCATCCAGGCGGCAATGGTGGAAACAGAGTTCACATGTCGTACTCATGTATGCCGAATCACCTCAAACCGTTCCAGCTTGTACTTTTCAAACTTATGGATATTGCCTTTCTGACGTGCAATTTCAATTTGCTCCTCTACGGTGTCCACACCTTCGAGATCGGGCAGAAGAAGCCCGCGGCGGCGGCCGCAGCTTACTATAACACCGTATCGCTTAACATCCAGCTGATCCGGAGAATCGACAGGCTCCGGCTTTCCCAATACATCGACATTGTATTCCAGCTGATCAAGTTCAAAGGCTCTTACAGGATGGAA
>JAUMXS010000090.1 GCA_030528965.1 Eubacteriales bacterium | reverse complement strand
CTACCTCCACCTTGGCAAGGTGGCGCTCTGCCAAATGAGCTATGCCCGCATATTCTGTTTTCCTGCCGAACAAGGGGTATTATACTCAAATACAGTTATATTGTCAAGACTATTTTTAAGAAAATGGAAAGATATTCCGGCGGCATAAAAATCCGCCGGAATATCATACGCATCTTTTTCATTGAGGCAGCCTGTAAGGCTTCTCAGTAACCAAGTTCCTCACCAATGAGTATCACCTCAAAGCGGTCCACACCGTTGGGCTTTCTGGGAAGGATCAGCATGGCTTTGCAGAGACGGCTGGGATGGCTGCAGTCATAGCAGCGAAGCTCTCCCGAGCCACAGGGCGTATGCCGCCCGAAACGCCGTGCGTTCAAAGGCGCTGCGATATTTCTGGCACGCCAGATCGCCTGCTCCAGCGTCGGAGCGATCTTATTCACTCCCGCCAGAACGATAACCCGTCTCTTGTCGTCCATCATGCCCGCCAGACGGTTGCCCGAACCGTCTATGTTGACAAGTTCACCCGTCTCGGCTATGCCATTTGCACTGCAAAGATACACATCCGAAGCATTGGCAAGTCTCCGCGTCCCCGGGATGTCGTCCGGCGTCTTCCAGTGCCAGGCGACCGTATTGTCAGCGATCAGGCGGTCATACAGTCCCAGAGCTTCAACCGTCTTACTCCCGCCAATGCCGATCGTCTGTCCATGCAGTTCACTCACCACATAATCCGCCGCCTCGGCACTCGTGGCAAAATATCTCGCTTCAAATTCATGTGCATTCAAATGCGCAAGTGTTTTTTCAATATCCAAATCGGTTCCTCCTCACATCATGACCTTTCCTTTTATCGATAACAGATCATCCGATTCATCGAAGGTCAGTCATTCCATCCTGATTCAGCGGATCAGAGACATCTGTTCTTCTCCCCTGTCTTCCTCCCGAAGCAGCGCACCGGCCGCAGGCAAACTCCGCACACGGTATCGCGGCGGATTCTTGATGGAAGCCTCAGAGGCATAACAGGCAGTGGACAATCGTCTCGTTCCCCGTATACTCAAAACCGCCACGCCTTGCGTAGTACGGCTGGATTTTGTCTGCAGGAACGAACTATGGAACAACAAGGCTCGTCCATCCGTGGAATAAACCGCCACTTCCTCTTCCCCGTTTAACAACAGGATCGCACGCAGCGGACTTTTATCCGAATAGGCACTTGTCAGCCTGCGGCGATTGGTCTTGGTTGCATAAACAGACATGGGAAGTCTCGCCGCTTTGCCGTCTTCGAAGAACAGCAGGATCTGTCCCGAATAATCACCGGGCAGCACCATGGCAGCAACGTTTTCGCCTTCGTCCATTCCGAGATGTGAAGGAAGATATACCCCCAGTGCGGATGCTTTGGTATCTTCAAAATCACCGGCACGGATCTTATAAACCTGCTGTCGGTCGGAAAAGATCAACAGTTCCGAACGATTGGTCGCTTCCACGTTCTGGAACGGTCCGTCGTCTTCCTTATATTTCTGCTCGCTGTTCATGCGCAGAGACTGCAGCGTGATCTTCTTGAAATAGCCCTCACGCGACAGAAAAAGCCGGACGGGATAGTCCTCTTCCGCTCCCTCATCCGTGTACTCTTTCACCTCATCGGCATACACGATGCCGGTCCGGCGGGGAGTGGCATGTTTCTTCATAACCTGAGTCAGCTCTTTGACGATAATATTCTGAACACGCCGTTTTTTCTGCAGAATATCCTGCAGATCCGCGATCTCGCGTTCCAGTTCTTCCGTCTCCTCCACCCGTTTCAGGATATACTCCCGGTTGATGTTGCGCAGACGGATCTCCGCCACATATTCGGCCTGAACTTCATCAATGCCAAAGCCGATCATAAGATTCGGAACAACTTCGGACTCCTGTTCCGTTCCGCGGATTATCGCTATGGCCCGGTCAATGTCCAGCAAAATCTTCTGCAGGCCCTGCAGAAGATGCAGTTTCTCTTTTTTACGGCTCAGCTCAAAATATACACGTCGGGAAACGCATCCCGTTCTCCATGCCATCCATTCCGTCAGGATCTCTCCCACGCCCATCACGCGCGGACTGCCTTCGATCAGGATGTTGAAGTTACAGGCAAAACTGTCCTGCAGAGGCGTCAGCTTAAACAGCTTCTGCATCAATTTCTCGGGATCAACGCCGCGTTTCAGATCGATGGCCAGCTTCAGGCCGCCCAAATCGGTCTCATCACGCATATCCGATACTTCACGAAGCCGTCCCGTACGGATCAGTTCGGCAACCTTATCCATAATTGCCTCAGCCGTCGTTGTATAGGGGATCTCATAGACTTCGATCAGATTTTCGCGTTTTTCATACCGCCAGCGGGAGCGTATTTTGACACTGCCTCGCCCGGTCCGATAAATCTCCCGCATTTCCTCGGCGTTCAGAATGATCTCACCGCCGGTGGGAAAATCCGGTGCCGGGAGTGTGGACATGATGTCATGTTCCGGATCCTTGATACAGGCAATCGCCGTCTCACAGACCTCACCAAGGTTAAAGCCGCAGATCGAGCTGGCCATGCCGACGGCAATGCCCGTATTGGCCGACACAAGCACATTGGGAAACGTCGTGGGCAGCAGTCGGGGTTCCTTCATGCTGCCGTCATAGTTGTCCATGAAATCGACCGTATCCCGGTCGATATCCCGGAAAACCTCCGTACAGATGGCGGCAAGCCGCGCCTCTGTATAACGGGACGCGGCATACGCCATATCGCGGGAATATGCTTTTCCGAAGTTGCCTTTTGAATCCACAAAGGGGGTAAGCAGTGCTTCATATCCCTTCGACAATCGAACCATCGTCTCGTAGATCGCCGCGTCACCGTGGGGATTCAGACGCATTGTCTGTCCCACAATATTCGCAGACTTTGTACGCGCTCCGGTCAGAAGCCCCATTTTGTACATGGTGTACAGCAGCTTGCGATGACTGGGCTTGAAGCCGTCGATCTCCGGGATGGCACGAGAGACGATAACGCTCATGGCGTAGGGCATATAGTTTTGTTCAAGCGTGTCCGTGATAGGCTGCTCCAGAACGGCCGGATGCAGCCCTTTCACATTCGCAGGGACATTCTGATCTCTGTTCCCCTCCTGGACTCTCTTCTTTGCCATAAATGTTTCGTCCTTTGTAAAAGTAGGTTCTTACGCCGTCAGCATCCGCACGGCATCATAAAGCGTCTCGACCGCAAAATCATAAAGCCACAGTTCTTCCTCAGATATAACAACATGTTTGGGAGAAGGCTCGAATCGGGGCATCTCATCGGTCACGGTATAGGATTCCGTCATTTTCAGTTCTGCCTCAAACTCATTCTTGACATGCAGAGTCATATTCGCATAGGAATCCATCGCGTTCGCGCCCATATCCATCGCAAAGCGGAACGGAGGGAGCACATCTCCCTGATCCAGAGACAGAACCATAGAAGCACTGTAGGTTCCCTTTTCGCCGATAAACAGCTTGAACTCCGCTTCCTTAAGATCATTGGTATTACCGCCGATCAGACTTTCGTACAGCGCACCGAAATCGTCCTTGTCATAGATAAGTTCCCAGCCATCGGCCTTTTTCACAAAGCAGTCATCGCCCGCAAGGCCCTTCACCATTTCGACGCTGCTGTCAAGAACACTCAGTCCGTATATATCTCCGCCCGAGCAGCAGGAATCATAAAGCAGAGAACCAATCGTGTAATCCGTCATATCGAAACTGATCAGATCGCCCAAGTCCATCATCAACCAGGCTCCGGGCCGCCAGGAAGAAGTATATTCGCCGTAGGCAAAATCAAGAAGATCAGAACTCATGTAGAAGTTTCCGGTTTCTCCGTTCAGGATCATTTCCATCTCAATCTTGGCCAGAGCATCCAAAACCTTCAGAGTCTCTTCATCCAGATCTTCCGGGTCCTCGGCTGCTTTCAGAAGTTCAATGATCTCGGAAAGATCAATGCTTCCGGTCAGATCGGCGCTCATGCCATGCGAAACACCGGTAAACTTACCGCTGAACTCCGCATTCTGATTGCCGTTCAGGCTGTCGATGAGTCCCACGCTGCCCTTCATCTCGCTGACAACTTCGTAGCTCTTGTCCATGTCGACAAGCTCTGAATTCATGAGTTTATTGAGGACATCAAAGGAATCATCGATCTCTTCCACGATCTTCGTACGATCCGCGATCACCGCGGTACGGTACCAGTTGTCCCAGGTGACATCGAGGCCGATGGCTTCGCTGAAGAAACGAACGGGAACATACGTCCGGGATTCTTCCGGTTTGATGTACGGAGCAACATCCATTTCGACCGTATACTCCTCACCGTTCTCCTTCACGATGACCGTGCACTGGCCAACAACAAAGCTCATCTCGCGGCCGTCCGTCAGGCTGAGAATAACACGCTTATCGGCGCTTTCAAAACCGACCTCGGCACCCGTAAGTTCCATAAACGCACGCACGGGTATCATGGTACGGTCGTTAGTAATTTCCGGCTGGGCATCCGGGAACTTCACATAATCGCCGTTCCACATAACACCGATACCTTCCGCAGGGCCGCCCATTTCGACACGCTGGCTAAGCATCTCTTGCCGGTAAAGTTCTTCGTAATAGAGGTCAGAGAGATACCACTCGACCAGCCAATCCGTATACTCTTCCTGCGTGGCCAGATCGTACCACATCATGAAGTCTTCCTGACTCTCGTACTCCCACTCCTGCCAGATAGCAGGGGTGATGTCAAGAACGCTTTGGACATAGCCGGGGTTCGCAGCAAGATACTCATCACGCCATTGTTCCCAGCGGGCCGCTTCTTCCTGTTCCTGCTTCCACCATTCGACCTCTGCCGCTATGTATTCATAGTACTCTTCTTCGGTCTCAAGGTCATTCCACTCCATAAACTCTTCCATGCTTTCATA
>JAUMXS010000010.1:14649-19109 GCA_030528965.1 Eubacteriales bacterium | reverse complement strand
GATATGCTGCTGCTGGTCGGAGCGGGACTGGTATGTCTGGCTGTGGCGCTGCTGCTGGTCTGGCTGGGACTTTTCCTGCTGATATTGGGTTTGCGGGGGATTGCAAAGAAACTCCGTAAAATCTACAGCAGCATTCTGAGAGGAGGGGACAAGGCATGAGCAGAGTCGGGCGAATCGTTCTGTTTCTTGCGGTAGCGCTGCTTGTTCTGGGCTTGGCTCTGGCGCTTGTTTCCGTTGTTACGGGAGGCAATTTTTCCCGGATCGTTTCCACGACCGATTTGACTGATTATACGAAGTTTGTCAGTCAGGAACAGCTGGATGCGTGGAGCGCCATGATACGCTCCGTGTTCCATCTGGGTTGATTTTTCAAGGGGATGGATCCCCGATATACGATACGTACGCAAAAAGCAGTCGTCTTATGACGACTGCTTTTTGCTTGTATTGAGTTTGTTATTCGATCATGACGGCTTTTTTACCTCGTACCGTGATACGTCCCACGACGGCTGCCTGCGGTTCAAAGGCACGAATCCGTTTCAGTGCCTCCGGGACGTGACTTTCCGGAATACAGAGCAGCAGACCGCCGGAGGTCTGCGGATCGCAGAGAAGATCGAGCTGTGCAAGGGGAAGTTCCGGCGGGACAGAGAGCTCATCAGCCACAAAATCATGGTTGCGGTAGCTTCCGCCCGGGACATATCCTTCCTCGGCAAAATGGAGCGCGTCGGGCAGAGACGGGACGGAATCGGCCCGGATAACGGCTGTGACGCCGCTTCCGCGCGCCATTTCCAGCGTATGGCCCAATAGACCGAAGCCCGTGACATCCGTGCAGGCGTGCACAGGCAATCCGTGAACAGATTCGGCAGCATATTTATTCAGACGGCACATCTGTGCGGTCATAAGCTTTTCCGTCTCGGGAGGCAGTTCACCGGCTTTGAGAGCGGTGGCCAGCAGTCCCGTACCAAGGGGCTTTGTGAGGATGAGCAGATCGCCCTCCTGCGCACGGTCGTTGCGCCAGATCTCGTCCGGCTTTGCAAATCCCGTAACACAAAGGCCGTACTTGGGCTCTTTGTCCTCAATGGAGTGTCCGCCCGCAATGACGGCCCCGGCTTCACGCACTTTATCGGCACCGCCGGCCAGTATTTGACCGGCAGCTTCCAGGCCGAGACAGCTCGGGAAGCTCAGCAGATTCATTGCTATGACCGGTTTTCCACCCATGGCATACACGTCGCTCAGCGCATTGGCGGCCGCGACCTGGCCGAAGGTGTAGGGATCGTCCACCACCGGCGGGAAGAAATCCACGGTCTGGATCATGACCAGCTCATCACTGATCCGGTATACGGCGGCGTCATCACTGCCGTCAAAGCCTACCAGCACGGCCGGATCAGAAAAGGGAGGGAGTTTTGCCAAAAGTTCGCTCAGGACACCCGGTCCCAACTTGGATGCTCACCCACCGCCGGCAGCATAGAGGGTAAGCCGCAGCTTTTCATCCATTCTGACGCCTCCTTTCCCAAGAATATACATGTTTATCATAAACGATTTTTTTCCAAAATACAAGAAGAAGTGGGGACTGTAACTCGTGACTGATTGACAGAGAGGAAAAAAGAGAATATAATATTATGGGTTATTGCTTGACCTGTATTATATGAATTGTTGAAATACGTGATGTGAGGTGAACATACATGGACGCTGGCAGTAGTAGCGGTACAACGGTGGGCCGAAGATCGCTGCAGTATGAAATACGGCAGCCGGCGTTTGTGACCGTCGGCTGATTAGGTTCGCCGCTGTCTTGCTCCTGCCGATTTTCATCGAATGGAGAAGAAGACTATGACGGAAAAAAATGTTACACTCGAGAGCACTATACAAGCACTCGTGCAGGCGAAACGGTACACGACCCTGCGCGATATTCTGGTGACCATGAACCCTGCGGACGTAGCGGCCCTTTTCGGTGAGCTGGAAGTAAATGCCCTTCCCCTCCTGTTCCGCCTGCTTCCCAAGGAACTTGCCGCAGAAACGTTCGTGGAAATGGAGACCGATGCTCAGGAGCTTCTGCTCCATGGGTTTTCGGATTCCGAGCTGAAAGATGTCGTTGACGAACTCTATGTCGACGACGCAGTTGACCTGGTCGAGGAAATGCCGGCCAATGTCGTAAAGCGCATTCTGCGTCAGGCGGACCCGGAAAAGCGTCGGATGATCAACGAGATCCTGCGTTATCCGGATGACTCTGCGGGAAGCATCATGACGACAGAGTTCGTGGATTTCCCGCCGAACCTGACGGTCGAGGACGCGGAAAAGCGGATCCGGCGCACAGGCTTCAATAAGGAAACGATCAACACCTGTTATGTCACCGAACCGGGCGGACGTCTGATCGGTGCGGTTTCGATCCGTACGCTGCTCCTGGCTGAGCTGGATGATCCCATTGAGCGGATCATGGAACCGAATGTCATTTCTGTTATGACGACGGAGGACCAGGAAAGCGTTGCGCAGATGTTCAGTAAATACGACTTCACCGCGATGCCTGTCGTGGACGGTGAAAACCGTCTGGTCGGTATCGTCACGGTTGACGACGTGCTGGACGTTCTGCAGGACGAGGCTACGGAAGATATTGAAAAGATGGCGGCTATCACGCCGTCGGATAAGCCTTACATGAAGATGAGCGTGTTTGGCATCTGGCTGGCGCGCGTTCCCTGGCTCCTGCTCCTGATGATTTCCGCGACGTTTACCGGACTTATCATCAATCATTTTGAGAATGCTTTGTCGGCCTGCGTGACGCTGACGGCCTATATCCCGATGCTCATGGGTACGGGCGGTAACTCCGGCAGTCAGGCATCTGTTGCGGTCATTCGCGGTCTTTCATTGGGCGAGGTCGAGTTCTCCGATCTGTTCCGGGTCGTTTGGAAGGAATTCCGCGTGGCGCTGCTGTGCGGACTGACGCTTTCGGTCTGCAATTTTGGGAAACTCATGCTTTTTGATAAGGTAGGGTTATCGGTGGCGCTGACTGTGTGCCTGACGCTGGCGGTGGTGGTACTGGCGGCCAAGATGATCGGCAGCATGCTGCCTCTTCTGGGACAGAAGCTCGGCTTTGACCCGGCCGTGATGGCCAGCCCCTTTATTACCACGATCGTGGACGCGCTGGCACTTCTCATCTATTTCCAGATCGCTGTGCATCTTCTGCCGATATAAAGTCGGCTGCGATAACAAAAAACAGGCGGGAACGGTCTGTGCCCTGCGTTTTGCGGCGCGGGGCAGTGAGAAAGCCGGTTCCCGCCTGTTTTTATCATTTCTGTCCAAAAACCAAAAATGATCTTTTATATCATAAAGATTGGCGCATTTATGCGTCTGTGCAGGTCCGATGGCAGCATTTTTCTGCATATTATTCCTTGACGCTGTATCAAGGCTGGAGTAAAATAAAAAATTATGGTAAGAAACCGAAGCGGGGAGGTGCGGTGTTGAAGAAGGTTTTTGTTTTCGTCGGTAATTTCGGAAGCGGCAAAACGGAACTTGCTTTGAATACCGCTTTCCGGGCTGCCCAAAAGGGGCGCACGGAACTGATCGACCTTGATATGGTGAATACCTATTTCCGCCTGTCGGAACGGAAAGAACTGATCGAGTCGAAGGGGATCCGGCTGATCTCACCGAACTATGTCTGCACGAACGTGGAAACGCTGTCGCTTCCGGCGGAGGTTTCCTCCGCATTCGATCAGGACTGGGACACTGTCGTTTTCGATGTCGGCGGCGACCCGGTGGGTGCTACGGCGCTGGGACGGTTTCATGATGATTTTATGAAACTGCCCGAAGGTTCGCTGCAGGTTTTGCTGGTCGTGAATGTGCGTCGGCCTCTTTCCTCCACTCCGGAGCGGATCATGAAACTGATCGATGAAACTGTGCGCAATGCGCGGCTGAATATCACGGGGCTCATCAATAACACCAATCTGGCGGGGGAGACCGGAGCGGATGAACTGCAGGACGGGTACACGGTCCTGCGGGAGGTTTCCGATCGGACCGGAATTCCGGTGGTTTGCACATCGGGGCTTCGCCTGCCGCTGGAGGCATTCATGGAAACGTCACCCGAGGCACGGTATGTGGGAGAAACGCTGGCGATCGATACATTCCTTCACCGTGACTGGAATTCCTTTATTCACCACGGGCTTTGACGGACATCGCAGTGAGCGTTTTGCTTTTTATAGTTGGTTATAGATAAACAGAGAAGGCGAACTTAAACATAAGAAAGAGGGAATCAAAATGGTCAGGATTACCATCAATGAGGAGCTCTGCAAGGGCTGTAGTCTCTGTGCGCGGGCATGCCCCAAGCAGATCCTTGAGATATCCAGGGACAAGCTTAATGCAAAAGGCTATCACCCGGCGGAGCCCGTGAATCCGGAAGCGTGCATCGCCTGCGCATCCTGCGCGCGCACCTGCCCCGACGTGGCAATTCGGATCGAGCGGGAATAAGGAGGGAAAAACAT
>JAUMXS010000010.1:0-14639 GCA_030528965.1 Eubacteriales bacterium | reverse complement strand
TTCCTGTGCGCGAGCCTGCCCGGATGTGGTTATCCACATAGAAAAGGATTGAGGAGGGAAGAATGATATGGCTAAGATACTGATGAAGGGAAATGAAGCCATAGCCGAGGCTGCCATTCGTGCGGGCTGTCGGTTTTTCTTCGGTTATCCCATTACGCCGCAGACGGAAGTGCCGGAATATATGGCGGCACGTATGCCGGAGATCGGCGGTTGTTTTCTGCAGGCGGAGAGTGAAGTTGCCGCCATTAACATGGTCTACGGAGCGGCGGGTACCGGCGTGCGTGTCATGACCAGTTCCTCCAGCCCCGGAGTCAGTCTGAAGCAGGAAGGTATTTCCTACATCGCCGGTGCGGAGCTTCCCTGTGTGATCATCAATGTCATGCGCGGCGGACCCGGCCTGGGTGGTATTCAGGCGAGTCAGGGCGACTATTTCCAGTCGACCCGCGGCGGCGGACACGGTGATTATCGCTGCATCGTCTATGCTCCGGCCTCTGTGCAGGAAGTGGTGGATCTCATGGGCGTCGCTTTTGACGCTGCGGATCAGTACCGCTGCCCGGCCATGATCGTGGCGGATGGAATCATCGGTCAGATGATGGAGCCCGTGGAACTGCCGGAACCCTATGAATACAAGGTCGATACAGAGAAGAAACCCTGGGCTGCCACCGGCTGGAAGCCGGGCGACAAGAAGGAACGTGCGGTTATCAATTCCCTTTACATTGAGGTTGACGAACTGCATGAGCTGAATACGCGTCTGCAGGCCCGTTACCGTGAAATCGAGAAGAACGAGGTTCGGTATGAAGTATACGGTGATGAGGACGCCGAACTGGTGGTCTGTGCTTACGGTACGGTCGCCCGTATCTGCAAGGCCGCCATTGACGAACTCCGTGACAAGGGCCTGAAGGTAAAGCTAATCCGTCCGATCACGCTTTGGCCCTTCCCGGTCGATTGCGTGAAGGCAGCGGCCGAAGCGCCGGAAGTCAAGGCTGTTCTGACCGTGGAACTGAATGCCGGACAGATGCTGGAAGACGTGAAGCTCGCGGTAAACGGCGCGAAGCCCGTCGAGTTCCTTGGCAATCCGGGCAGCAAGATGCCTACCGTCGAGGAAATCTGCGAAAAGCTCCTGGCAATGAGCAAAGGGGAGGAATGAGTTATGGCAGTCGTATTTGAAAAAACCAATATGCTTACCGACGCACCGTTCCATTACTGCCCCGGCTGTACGCACGGCGTCATCCACCGTCTGGCGGCTGAAGTCGTGGAGGAAATGGGCCTGCAGGAAAAGGCAGTGGGCGTAGCGCCCGTCGGCTGTGCGGTATTTGCCTATCGTTATTTTAACTGTGATATGTTCGAAGCGGCTCACGGCCGCGCACCGGCGGTCGCGACCGGCGTAAAGCGTGCTCGTCCGGATGCCTGCGTTTTCACCTATCAGGGTGACGGCGACCTCGCCTCCATCGGTACTGCCGAGATCGTCCATGCTGCGCATCGCGGCGAAAAGATCACGACGATCTTTGTAAACAACGCCATTTATGGTATGACCGGCGGTCAGATGGCTCCTACTACGTTGGTGGGACAGAAAACATCCACTTCCCCCTACGGGCGTGATAAGGACTGGTGCGGTGCGCCCATCCGCATGAGTGAAATGCTTGCCACGATCGAAGGCGCCGCTTTCATCGAGCGCGTGGCGCTCAACAACAATGCCAATATCGTCAAGGCAAAGAAAGCGATTCGCAAGGCTTTCGAATGCCAGATGGCAGGCAAGGGGTTCTCCATGGTGGAAGTGCTTTCCACCTGCCCGACGAACTGGGGCATGAATCCGGTGGAAGCCATGAAGTGGCTGGAAGAGAATATGATCCCCTACTACCCGCTGGGTAATTTCAGGGAGGTGCAGTAAGATGTTGGAACAGACACTTTTTGCAGGCTTTGGCGGACAGGGTATGCTGCTCATCGGCGAATTCCTTGCCGAAGCCGGTATGGAAGAAGGAAAGTATGTCTCCTGGCTGCCTTCCTATGGCCCGGAGATGCGCGGCGGCACGGCAAACTGCTCCGTCGTCGTTTCGGATCGTCCGATCTCTTCTCCTGTCATCACCGCTGCGAGCTGTGTGATCGCGATGAACCGCCCCTCTCTGGACAAGTTTGAAAACACTGTCCGTCCGGGCGGACTGCTGATCGTAAACAGCAGCCTGATCGACGTGAAAGCTAAGCGGGACGATATCGACGTTCTGTACATCCCCGCCAGTGAAGTCGCGGAGGAAATCGGCAACCCCAAGGGTGCCAATGTTGTTATCCTCGGCGCGTATCTGGCACGTCGTCCTGTCGTTTCGGTGGACAGCCTTATGTCTGCCATGAAGGTCAAGCTGGGTGAACGCAAGGCGCGCTTCCTTGAGGGTAATAAAAAGGCCCTTCTGGCTGGTTTGGAACTCGGAAAAGTCCAGTAACATTCGAAATATGAAAAGGCCCGGGAACAGAAAGTTCCCGGGCTTTTTGTTTGTTTATCTTCGTTTCAGCTGCAGACGGGGATTGTTCAGCAACAGCGGGACAAGAATGCCGGCAAGGAGGGCATTAAGCACCATGTAGGAGCCGTTGTACAGGAGAGAATACCACCAGATGTTGGTCATTGGCATACCGAGAAATTCAGCGGGCATGGAAGAGGACCAGACCAGAACGCCGGCAAGGATATGGATCGGGAGCCGGGCGGCGCTTGCCGTCAGAACGGCCGCCAGGGGACGGCGGGGAAACAGACCGGCAAGCCCCACCATGGCGTAGGCGACCGTGTAATCCAGCAGAATGGACTGCCAGCCCCAGCCAATGCCGCCGGAGAGGATACAGTCGATCAGTCCATAAACGAACCCTGCGCCAATCCCCCACAGGGTCCCCTGACGTATGGCAAAAAGTATGAGCGGGATCATCACCAGATCCACGGAACCGCCCTGCGGCCAAAGCCGCAGAGCCAGAAAACTCAAAGCTGCCGAAAGCGCCGTCATCACCGCGCCTTCGCATAGAATACGTACCGTACTGCTGCTTTTTTGATTTGACATGATGTTCACCCTTTCCTTTTCCCGGAAAGCGAAAAGACGCTTTACCTGAAATGATATGGTAAAGCGTCTCTCTGTGTTCCTACGTCGGCATTACCCGCATCAGGTTCGTAGGGTACAAGGCCTCGATTAGCCCCATCTCAGCCGGGAAAACCCAGCACCCCTGTCTTGAATTGTGTTGATAATTATACGCCGGACTCGAATGCGTGTCAACAGTAATCGTTGACAAAACAGGCACAGGGGGGAGAATATGCGCGCGAGCAAGCCGAGCGGCCGCGGGTATAAGGCGAAAGCCTGTACGTGAGGAAAGTCCGGGCTCCATAGGGCAAGGATAACGGGTAACACCCGCCGGGGGTGACCCCAGGACAAGTGCAACAGAGATATACCGCCGTCGAAACGGTTTCGGCCGGGTTGAGTGAAATGCCCGGAAATGCATAGAGCATTTCCGGGCATGGTTTAAGTTTTGGAAAAAGGATCAGGAAGCAAGATATCTGTACAGGAAGGTCACGATATGACCGCGGGTGCAGATATCATCGGGGGAGAAGGTGGTAGCGGAGGTGCCGTTTGTAATACCCTGCTCGAGCGCCCATGCGACAGCCTGAGCATACTCAGCATCTGCGGGTACATCGGTAAACGCGATTTGGGTTGTTGAGGTCGGACTGCCGGCTGCTTTCCACATGTACAGAACTGCGGAGGCACGGGTGCAGGGCTTACTCGGATCAAAGACAGAACCGTCTTTTATGCCGAGATCATATGCCCGCAGGGCGGAACCATAGAAATAGTCGCTTTCCTTGACATCGGTGAAGGGATTGTCCAGAGCGGAAGCGCTGTCGGGCTTGCCGCTGGCTCTCCACAGGAAGGTCAGGATATGTGCATTGGTGCAGAGATCTTTGGGGGAGAAAGTGGTGTTGGAGGTCCCGTTTGTGATGCGGTTTTCAATGGCCCATGCGACCGGAGCGGCGTAGTAGGCATCGGCGGGGACATCCTGGAATTCGGGTTTGACTCTCTCGGAAGGGGGATCTCCAAAGTCAAAGCGGAGCTCGGTCGTGGCCTCCTTCCAATACAGGTCGTAGACGCCGGAATAGGACTCCACACGGGCGTAGCGTCCATCCTCCGTAAAGTGCATCAGATTGACGAGGCTGACGCCCTCCAGGCCTCTGTCTGAGTACTGGCCGTTCATCAGGATCTGATACACCGTGTTTCCATGGTCGCCGACAGCCGTGGTGTAGACGACGTTGTCCAGAGGCGTATGGCCGCACACGATCATATCGATGTTGGCATGCTTGCGGAACAGCTTGTCCCACATCTGGTCGCCGTTGTTGTAGCCGGGGACGTCGTAGGTGGAGGGAGCGCCGAATTCATTGCCGCGAAGCAGCATACCGTTTGTGGCGAGGTAGCCGTGGGTCACCACGATGGCGCGGCGGTCGGAGAACTCACGCAGCACACCGTCGGCCCAGTTGAGGATCTCGTCGTTGGCACCGAAGTCCAGATTCAGGATCAGGTAGTCCACCTCACCCACGCTGAAGAGCAGATAGGTGTTGATGGCCGTCGACGGGTCCATAAAGCCGCCGTTTTCCTTGACGTGGTTGTAGTAGTACGAATCCTCCGCGCTGTAGTAGTCATCGAAGAAGGGGAGGTTGTCGTTTCTCAGGATATCGTGGTTGCCGCGGATGAGCGCGTAGGGCACGATGCCGTTGAGCTTTTCCGTCTGCGGGACGAATCTCTCCCACTCCCAGTCGTTGTTGTTGTTGGTTAGGTCGCCCAGGGCGATAAAATACTGGATGTTCTCGCTCTCTGCGTTTTCCACGACATAGTCGAAGGGAGCTGCGATCATTTCGGGATAGAACTCCGTGATGATCTGGATGTCGGGCAGGAAGGCGATGGAGTAGACATACTCCTTGTCGTCCTCCGCGAGCTTTTCGTCCAGCTCCTCCTCGGTCAACCACATTCTCTCATAGGACATATCGAAGCCGTTGCCGCTTGCATCGGGCACGCCGACCTTGGCCTCGGCCTGGGACATATCAAAGTACATCAGGAGCTCGGTATCCTGCGTGTCGGGGGCGTTTTCGACGTCGGCGAGGATCTCATCGGCTGTGCGGACGTCCGCGTAAACGGCCACATCCCCAAGGATCCCGCGGAAGCCACGTAAGTTGGCCTGGTAGTAGTCACCGGCGATGCAGATGGGGTTATACAGCACGGAAATAGGGGCCTCATACCACTGCTCCGGCAGGGAACTCTCTTTCAGCTCACCGTTGATGTAGCAGAGGACCTGCTTGGTTTCGGTCTCATATACGACAGCGAGATGGGTCCAGGTATCCGGGGCAATGGCCGCCTCATTGAAGACAAATGCGCTCTCGGGTTTGCCGGCCTCGTCGATGACGTGGCCGAAGGACAGACTGGGAACACCGTTTTTCTGGATGGACAGGGTGAAGCAGTCCATGTTCTTCAGGGTGTAGTTGCCGATGATGGTGCCTCCGGCGAGTTCATAGGTCTCCGCAGGAAGGTATACCCATGCCTCGAAGGTTATGGGCATTTCTTCCAGCCAGGGCTCGGTGTAGTAGCAGCCCGCTGGATGCTGGATGTCATTGGTTATGCTCCACTCATGGGAAAGGCCGGCGCGTTCTGATCCTTCCGCAGCAAACGCGCCGACGGAAAAGACAGGTAACAGCAGAAGGGCCAGAATGAGCGCTGTGATACGTTTTCTTACAGTGATACTGGTCATAGTGCAAAGACCGCCTTTCTTTTTATGATGATAATTTAGTATAAATTGCATTATAATGTTTGTCAATAATGGCCTTTTCATATATATTTTGCATAAACGTTGTGGAAAGTGCCGGGCTTGGATGGGCCAGAGGCAGCCGGGCCGACGAGCCATACTTATTAAAAAGCGTGTCAATAGTAATCGTTGACAAAACAGGCACAGGGGGGTAGAATATGCGCGCGAGCAAGCCGAGCGGCCGCGGGTATAAGGCGAAAGCCTGTACGTGAGGAAAGTCCGGGCTCCATAGGGCAAGGATAACGGGTAACACCCGCCGGGGGCGACCCCAGGACAAGTGCAACAGAGATATACCGCCGTCGAAACGGTTTCGGCCGTTTTGGCGGTAAGGGTGGAAAGGCGAGGTAAGAGCTCACCCATCGTCCGGAGACGGAACGGTGCTGTAAACTCTATCCGGAGCAACGCCGTGGAGGGACATACAGACTGGCCCGGTCGTCCCAGGGAGGCGGCTTGAGCCGATCGGCAACGGTCGGCCTAGACAGATGGTCGTTCAAGACAGAATCCGGCTTACAGACTTGGTCGTGAAAAAAGAGCTGTCCCAGAAGGGACGGCTCTTTTTATCTTTTGGGGCTTTATCCTCCCAGCTTCTGCGCAATAATGCGCATCTGTTCATCCGTCAACGCCCAGTCGTGTTCAAAGTCTATCTCCACGATACGGGAATCATAGCAGATAAGAAATCGCATCTGTGGTTCACCGCCAAGTATTAGCTGATATGCCTCTCCGGCTCCCCATGGAGCGGCGTCAATGGCGGTTTCTTCCTTCCACATCGGACCCTCGGGGACAGGATGACCGTAGTTATGTGCGAAGTCTGCCAGAAGTGCCTTTTTGCAGAAATCATAAAGCAGCGGGGCTTTTACCGTAGTAACAGAGTATTCAAGATCCGGCTGCACAAGCGCATCCAGACGGGGACGCTGGGCAAATTCCCGCCGTTCGGCGAGAAAGGATCGGCTGCTTATCCGAAGTTCGTAAGAATACTCATTGTAATCGGTGTCAATCAGATCCTCGATCGTCAGGGGAAGCTCATCATGATGGATCGCATAGGTTCGTCCGTTAAAAACATATGTGTTGGTGGCTTCCTCGTCCGGGAACAGGGAAGAGACTCTGTTGACGACACTGATCAGAAGAAGGCCTGTGAGGCCGAAGGACAAAACAACGGTAAGTATGATCGTGACATTCCGATTAAGCCTTGCAGGTATCTTACACTTTTTCATCAATTCGGAAATGCCGACAACGATGGCGGTGATACAAAAAAACGCTGCTGCCGTAACAAGAACCAGAGCGGTCATTCCGCTTCCGCCATATGAGATCAGCAGAAGGGCAAAGGCCAACAGCGTGATACACAGGATGATAAGCTGGAAATTTTGATGACCTTTGGTTTCCACAAAACTCCCATCCAGTTCAGCGGCGGCCTTGGCCCGCTTGTGCCAGCGGTGATACCCGACGATTTCCACCAGTGAGAGTGCCAGCATGAAAATCCAGCACATACCGGAAAACAGGTTGGAATTGCTTGTCAGAATACTGATGGGGTCGGACAAATAACGCCAGACGAACAGCCCCATCTGGAGGATGCCGACGCCGGTCAAAAGATAATAGCTGGACAAATGACTCTTTTTTGCGGAGGCATGAATGGCGGCAACTTCCAGAGCGGCATCTGTTTCAATAGGTGTGGATTCAGGGGTCTCGTTGAAGAAAACCTGCATCTGTGCATTGGCTGCTGCGTGCTTCCATCCGGTATGCTCACAGAAATCCTGAAAGGCCAGCTGCTGCTCGGAGGGCTCGGGATCAAAAGCTGAGGCTTTGGAAAAATATACGACGGAGAAATGTATCTTCTTTGGCTCGATCCGATGAAAGTGCCAGCCAAGCGCGGAGATCTTATCCAGCATCCAGCCGCATTCTGCCTGCTTTTCCAGATATGCTTCGATGCCGGTGCGGTCATAGAAAGAAAACAGCACAAAACGTCTTTTCGTGTTCTTCACCGCATGTCCTCCTTTCCAAAAATTGTCTGATAGTCCGCTAACTGCGCGGTGAGACGCGCACACTCTTTTTGGAGCATCTCTCTTCCTTTGTCGGTGAGAATATAACTGCGGCGGCGTCCGTCCACTTTTGTTTCACAGATCATCTCCGCATCAAGAAACTGTTCCAGGAGCGTATAAAGCGTTCCGGAGCCGACATTGACCCGACGGTTCGTTATCGCAGGAACACGATCCAGAATGTCCATGCCGCAGCATTCCTCTTTCAGACAAAGCAGCGTGTAAAACATCTGCTCCGTCAGTGTTTGAAATTTTGCTCTGGGCATTGACTACACCTTCTTTCTCGATTATCGAGTATGTTTGTCTGCATTATATTCTCGAATATCGAGAATGTCAAGAAATAATTAAAAAGAACGATACACAGGCTGTCGGCTGTGTATCGCTCTTTTTTGACAGGTACGATTAAAAGACCGCTTATATCGGATGACGGTCAGAGAATTATTCGAAGTATTTCCGAAGAGAAAGACTGTCCCGGAAATCAAAACGGCGTTCAAAGAAATTGGAAAACAGGCCGATGGTCCAGCCGTTGATCAGGGCAATGAGAACGGTGCCGGCTTTTACACCCTCGAAATGCCCGAAGCCCCAGAAAGCAAAGGACAGGAGAATGCTGAGAACGCAGCTGCTGCAGTCATAGAGCGTTTTAAACTTGCTGATGGGGATATTATACTTTGCCGAGAGGACTTTTACAAAAAGCTCATAGGCTTCCGGGGAGATGTATGTATGGAACAGAAGTGACACGCCGGCGGAACATGTCGGGATGCCGATTACATAAAGGATGATGCGGAAGAAAAGAGTTTCGGACGGGATCAGCGAGAGCAGAACGATAGAGATATCGAGCAGGATGCCGTAAAACACCGCTGTGAAAAAAGAGAACAGGTAAGAGCGATGAAAGCGGCGCTGGATGAGGGAGAGGATGACGATCAGGATAGCCTGCATCGTGTATTCCGCCATCCCGAACGAGAAGAAAGAGAAGGTCTCCGAAATCTTCAGGTGCAGGATGTAGGCCGGAGCGACAACCATGGACATGCCGAAATCGGCACGCTCCAAAATGGCGGTCCCTACGGCCAGCAGAATGATTCCGAACAGATATGCCGCTTCTGTAGAAAAGGTTTTCTTCATCGGATAAACTCCTTTTTGGTTGATCTGACGTTTGATACAGAAACGACAAAAGATGGGATAAATACCGTCATCGACGGCAGAGAAGACCGGAGATCAAAGAGCAAAAAAGTCCAGAATATGCTTGATGGCCAGATTCATCTTCTTGGGGTCCCGGAAACGGTGGTCGGCGCCTTCGACGCCGATACACTCGATCAGATTATTATCCGCAAAAATATGGGAAGATTCAAAAGGGACGACCTCATCGGCTTTTCCGTGGATGATCAGAATGTCTTCGGCATATTCCAGAAAGTCCAGTTCATGAATCCTGCCGATACGCAGTTCCTCGAGGAAGGGGAGTCCGATCGTGATCTTACGGTCAAAGCCTACGGGGACTTCTTTTCCTTTTTGCAGTTTTTCCATATCACCGGGCGTCAGAACGTTATTTGTGACGACCTCGTACATGTTCACGGCAGGACAACGCATGACGATCTTGCGGAAAGGATTCCCGTGTTCCAAAAGATATTTCAGGATCAGGTAGCCGCCGAAACTGGAGGTATAGGCATACATGACCTCCGGCTGGTACTGTTCCCGTGCATAGCCGATCACCAGATCCAGATAAGTGATGCAGTCGGAAAGGCAGAGTTTCTTCTTTACATCATCCCCGTGGCAGGGAAGATTGAAAGTGATCATCGCGGTTCCCTTATACTTGGAAAGCATCCGTTCCGCGAATTTCTCTGCCGCGCTGTTATCTTTATGCCCACTGAAACCGTGGCAGAAAACCACGACACGACGGATGTTGCGAAGATCGCTGTAATACAGCTTGCAGCGAATGTTATGGCCGTTTTTGTTGATTTCAAAATAACGGTACATCGTTTCTCTCCGTTTTCGTTTCGTTTTTCAGATTATATCACAAATGGGAAAACAGCGATGCTCAATCGTGCCGGTAATCATAGGAATCTTTCCATACGTCCAGTTCAATCCCGTTGATAACCGCCGTATCGTCATCTGTCCACCGAACGTCTGCTTCCTCGCAGCGGTATTTCCAGTAGATGTTGCGGTCCCGACCGGTTTCATTGTCTGTTACAGAACACAGTACAGCATAGCCGGTCGTAGCACCGCCGTTATTCCGGTATACGGACAGCGTATAAGCCCCGTTTGGCGAAGGAACTTCATTCAGCAGGTCCTGTCCGTCGAGCCGCTGAATATCGTAAAACGCCCAGTATGCGCCATAGATAATCAAAGCCAGGACAAGTAATGCCGGCAGAATGATTTTCATGCGTTTCTTCATTGTTTTTGTCCTTTCTGAGAGACAATTGTCTGATGCAGGTGCACCAGGTCGTGATAGATCTGCGCCGGGATCATGAGATCTCCCTTTCCGACGCCGAGGCGGATCAGCGGCTTAGTCTCTCCGTGAAAATCGCTGCCGCCGCTTCTGAGCAAGTGGAATTCATCAGCGATCTTAGCCGCGAGAGCCATCTTTTGGCATCATAAGAGGAGTGAAAGGTTTCCATCCCGACGAGGCCTGCCTCAATGGCTTTCGGAAGCAGCGTCTGCAGAGTTTCTGCGTCGATATCCTGCAGGGGATGGGCCCAAACAGGCAGGATATGTTTTTTCCGAAGAAGCTTGATGGCGTCGAGCAGCTGCAGACGAACGGGCGGTACATAATAGCCCCTATCTTCGCCAAGCAAGGTGGCGAAGGCTTCGCTGACGGAACGTACATAGCCCTTTTCAAGGAGTTCCGCCGCCACATGAGCCCGATTGATGTTCCCGCAGGGATTGCGCGTTTGAATGGCTGTATAATCGATATGATATCCAGCAGCGTTAAGCCGGTCGATCAGTTTTCTGTTGCTGATTTCTTTCTGTACGTGAAAGTTTCTGCACAGCTGTTCCAGTGCCCGGTAATACTCCGGAGCAATAAAAAGACCCAGAAGGTGAATTCACGGCCTTCATAATCGGTGGAAAGCTCAATGCCGGGGATGGCCTGTACGCCCTGTTTTTCGGCTTCGCTCAAAAAATCGGGGAGACCGGCGGTCGTGTTGTGATCGGTCAAAGCAACAGCCAAGCCCAGCCTTTTGGCCTCGGCAATGATCTCGGCGGGTGTCCGGGTCCCGTCGGAATAGACGGAATGGATATGTAGATCACAAGTCATCCTTTTGTCACCTGCAAACAATGGGAATACAACGATCGGCGCTGATTGAATCATTTTACCACAAAAACCGAAAAAAGACAGAGGCAATTTGCTCTTGGTATGAGGTTTATTATGATGCATCCGATACGGATGATTGGCATCATGGGCGACCGCGTTTTGATTCCATGTCAAAAAGCTTGGAGCTTACATCAGATCTCCGGACATTTCTCAGACGATTCACATTGCATTCCCGACATCGCACAGAATGATTCTTTACATATTCCGTTTTGGTTGTTAGAATTAAGCAGTAACTGTAAATCATACTCACCTTAGACAGAAACGGGAGTGGTTATTATGGCAGGCAGCAGACACTCATTGGGGCCTAAAGGTTTCTTGACCGAGGAAGAAAAACTGAATATGCCCAAGGTAACAAAAGAGCTTTTGATGCGCATTCTTTCGTACTTAAAACCCTACTGGCTGCAGTTCATGTTTGTGTTTGTTGCCATTCTCCTCTCCGCGACTGTGGGCCTGCTGCCCGCCATCATCACCGGCCGCATCGTGGATCAGGCGTTGGTAGGCGAGGACCTGGCACTGCTGATCCGGCTGCTGATCATGGCCTTTTGCGCTCTCGGCATCAGCCAGCTCATCGGCGTGCTGGAGAGTTTTATCAACTCATGGATCTCCCAGCGCATCATTTTCGATATGAAGAACCAGATGTATCGCCATCTGCAATATATGCCGCACTCTTTCTTTACCACCGAGAAACAGGGAGATATCATTACCCGCATGAACACGGATATCAGCGGCGTCAGCACCGTTATCAGCGGAACGCTCTCCAGCGTGGTCAGCAACACGGCAACGGTCGTCACCACACTGGCGGCACTGTTTTCCATGAGCTGGCAGCTCGCACTGGTGGGGATCGCCATTATTCCGCTGCTGATCCTGCCGACAAGAAGCGCCGGCAAGACCCGCTGGATGCTTCTCAGCGAAAGCCAGGCAAAAAATGACGAAATGAACCAAGTCATCAATGAGACTTTGTCTGTCAGCGGCTCCATGCTGGTCAAGATCTTCACTCGTGAGGAGAAGGAATACGAGAAATTTGTTAAGGTCAACGGGGAGGCCACGGAGATCGCGCTGAAAGAGCGGCGCAGCGGTAAGTGGTTCATGGTAGTGATGGGCATCTTCAGTCAGATCGGCCCTCTGATGATCTACTTTGTGGGCGGACTTTTGATCATCAACAGGTGGGATGCGGCGCTTTCTGTGGGTACCATCACCGCCACGGTCTCCCTCATCAACCGCCTGTACAGGCCCGTGGAGTCGCTGCTGAATCTGCAGGTGGATTTCACACGATCTCTGGCGCTCTTTACCCGCATTTTCGATTACTTTGACCGTGAGAATACCATTGTTTCTCCCGAAAACGGCAAAAAACCGGATGTGGTCATGCAGCCCATCGAATATAAGCATGTGGCATTCAGTTATGATGCGTCCAAGCCTCTGCTGACAGATGTGAACTTCACAGTCCCCGGCGGAAAGATGTATGCCATCGTAGGCCCGTCCGGCTCCGGAAAATCCACGGTGGTGAATATGATACCCCGGCTTTATGATGTGCTGGGAGGAAGTGTGACCATTGCCGGCGTGGATGTTCGGGAATTTGATCTTCAATACCTGCGACAGTGTGTAGGCGTTGTGACCCAGGAGACGTACCTGTTCAACGGCACTATCCTTGAGAATCTGCGCTACGCCAAAGAAAACGCGACCATGGAAGAGATCGAGGCAGCCTGCCGCATCGCCAATATACACGACTTTATTTTGAAACAGCCCAACGGCTATAACACCGAGGTGGGCAATCGCGGGCTGAAACTCTCCGGCGGCGAAAAACAGCGGATCTCTCTGGCACGGGTGATCCTGAAGGATCCCAAAATTCTGATCCTTGACGAAGCCACGAGTGCATTGGACTCTATTTCCGAAAATGCCATCCAGGATGCGCTGGAGGCCATGATGAAGGGCAGAACAAGCATCGTCATTGCCCATCGCCTGTCTACCATTCTAAAGGCAGACCAGATCCTGGTGGTCGAAGACGGTGTGATCTCCGAACAGGGCACCCATGAGGAACTGTTGGCACTGGGCGGTACTTACCGGGAACTGTTCGAGACACAGTTCCGGCAGGCCATTGATTATGAGACCAGGTCTACGCTGAATATAGAAGCGCTGAGCACCTCCCATCAGGTGCGCCGGATCACACAGGCAGATATCTCCGATGTCTATGCATTGTGTAAGTCTAATCAGAAATACTATGAGTATACGAACGATGCGCCGACGGTCGAAAGTCTGACGGAGATCATCAGCCGCGTCCCGGAAGGCGCGGGAACGAGCGACAAGTATTTTGTAGGTTTTTATGAGCAGGATCGTTTGATCTCTGTTTTGGATCTCATAACCGGCTATCCCGAAAAGAACGATGCCTTCATTGGCTGGTTTATGGTAGACGGGCAGCTTCAGAGACGGGGGATAGGTTCCCAGATCTTTGCAGATGTCCGGGCGGCTATGGAAGGCCAGGGCTACGACTATCTGTCCCTTTCCTGCGAGAAAGAAAATACGCAGGCCGTCGCCTTCTGGAAGGCTCAGGGGTTCAGCGTGACCGCGGAAGCCGATTCACGCATCAACTTTGCAAGAGAAATTTGAATTTAAAAAGCGGTGCTGAGAGGTTATCTCAGCACCGCTTTTTCAGTTGTCTTTGGCCGCGTCCAGCATATTCTCAATGAAAATGACGTAGCCTCTGGTGGGATCATTCGCCAATAGATGGGTCACGGTCCCACCAGTTTTCTGTTCTGGATGATTGGACTGCCGGGTATGAGTGATTGTCATTAGGGACAACATTTTTAGTCATTCTTCAACTATCTTTATACTTGCCCAACGGCGCTGAGTTTTTGCGCTATATTGCAGCGTATACGTCGGAGTCCCCTGCAAAATCGCTCTATGGATTTCTGCAATTTCCTTTGAAATCAGTTCTTCACTTGCATACCAACCCAGAAACGTAGTCGGTTCTCCCCAAAAATTTGAACCGCCTCGATCAACACTGAACAATGCATATTGAGGAGAACCTTTTCCTCCACGCATTTTGCCGGATGCAGCTACCTTGTAGCAGGTTGCAATCACGTTCTCATGAGGAGAAGTAATAACGATCAAGCCCAATCTGTCTTCGTTTTTTATTCCTGCGTCATGGTTCACTTCAACAGACATGAGTTCATCCAACGAAATATTTAATTTAGAAGAAAGAAACAGCAATTTTTCCACTTCCGGATATCCCTGCCCCGTTTCCCATACCTAAAGATATTGGTTATGTACGAGTGCCTACGCCCATTTGCATAGGCACTCATATCTGTAATTTTACTCGATTTTGCCGATAAAGCGATAGTAGATGTCAATGTTCTGCTCACGCATACCGTCCACGGTGGTAGCTTCGTGAACAACGATCTTTTCAATCAGCGTATTCAGAAGCTCCGCTGTCAGTTCGGTGGGGTTTGCGTACTGCTTGATAAGAGAAATCCACGTTTCCGCATCGACAGTTGTTTGCTTTTCAG
>JAUMXS010000089.1 GCA_030528965.1 Eubacteriales bacterium | reverse complement strand
AAAAAGGCCGGCGCTTCTCTCGAGGAAAACGCCGCCTATATCGAGGAAACGCTCCCGCGCACCTGCATCTGGTTCACGGTCGATGATCTGGAATACCTGAAGCGAGGCGGACGCGTCAGCCCCGCCGTGGCTTTTGTGGGCGGTCTGCTTGGGATCAAGCCCATCCTCAAAATAAACGACGAAGGGGAACTCATCAAAGTCGGCACCGCCCGCGGAAAAAAGAAATCTCTTGAAGCGCTGGCAGATCGATTCACCGAACTTGCCGACGACCTCACCACCCCCATCTTCATCTCCCATGCCGACAGTGAAGAGCACGTCCGGACGTTCGCAAATATAATCAAACAGCGCCACAACGCAGATCTCACGCTCGTTACGGAGATCGGCGCCGTCATCGGTTCTCATACCGGCCCCGGCACGCTGGCTCTGTTTTTCCTCGGAAAACACAGATAAAGCCCCTTACAACGTGAAATACTGCGATACAGGCAGCTCGGCCAACGGGAGCTTTCGGTGTAGCAGGTTTGATTATCGAAAGGAAGGTCCTTCAATATGCGGAAAATGAAAATCGTCGCGGATTCCTCCGCCGATGTTCTGGAACTGCAGAACATCCCCTTCGCCTCCGCCCCCCTGAAGATCATCACCACCGAAGGAGAGTTCACGGATGACAGTTCCCTTGATGTGGAACAAATGGTCCGTTTCTTCGACAGCTACAAGGGAAGGTCTCAAACCGCCTGCCCCAGCCCCGCTGATTGGCTCACCGCCTTTGATGATGCCGATGATGTTTTCTGTGTAACGATCACGAGCAAGCTTTCCGGCAGCTATAACTCCGCCTGCGTCGCCAAGCAGATGTTTGAGTCGGAAAACAAAGGCAAGCGTGTGTATATCATCGACTCGCTCTCTGCCGGCCCGGAACTGAAACTCATCATCGAAAAGCTTGAGGAGTATATCGAAAAAGGCTTGTCCTATGAGGACATCTGTCTCCGGATCCAGGCTTACACCCAGAAAACCGCGCTGGTTTTCGCACTGCAGTCCCTCAAAAACATGGCCGCCAACGGCAGAGTTTCTCCTACCGTCGCCAGGATCGCGGGACTTCTCAATATCCGCATCGTTGGCAGAGCCAGCGATCACGGTGAACTGGAACCTCTGAACAAATGCCGCGGAGAGGCGAAGTCTCTTTCCACGCTCCTCATGCGCATGAAAGAGTACGGTCTGTCCAAGGGTAAGGTCCGCATCACCCATTGTATGAACGAGTCCGCCGCCCTGAAGCTCAAGAACATGATCCGGGCAGAACTGCCCAAGGTAGACGTCCAGATCAGCAAGTGCAGAGGCCTCTGCAGCTTCTATGCCGAAAAGGGCGGTCTGATGATCGGCTGCGAAAAATTCTGAGATCCATATCTTTTCATACAAAAACGCTCAGCATTCGTTGATCGAATGCCGAGCGTTTTTCCTTTTGTCGGAACAGGCTTCCTGTCCGGCAAGTATTCCGCTGACTACAAAGCAGAAAAGCTCTGCAGGGATCTTTTTCTCTTACGGCTTGGCGAGGAACTCCGCCACCAGCTCCCACAGGTGCTGCACGGTCGAGATCCGCATCCGCTCCCGCGGCGTATGGATATCCGGAACATCCGGGCCAATCGAAACGCAGTCCAGTCCGGGCAGTTTTTCCGCCAGAATGCCGCATTCCAGACCACCGTGGATGACCGTCACTTCCGGTTCTGCGCCCATCTGGGCACGGTACAGTTCCGTCAGGCGCTCACGCAGCGGCGACACGGGGCGATATTCCCAGGCCGGGTAAACCCCTTCCGTTTCCATCGCGCCGCCCATGCGGGCAGTCAGAGCCTCCAGATTCCGGCACAAATACTGTCTCTGCGTCGCGAATCCGCTGCGCACGCAGAATTCCGCGGAGAAAGTCTCCCCCGTGAGGGTCAGGATACCCAGATTGAGCGAGGTCTGCACCTTTCCGGGGAAATCATGACTCATCTCCAGAATTCCGTTCGGCGCACAGAGCAGATAATCCACGCAGCGGTCCGTATCCGTCGCCGTCAGGGCCGCAACAGGCTCTTCCGCGGAGATCTTTTCCATTGTCAGCGCCAGATCGGGTTCCGTCGGCCGATACTCCCGGCGAAGCTGGTCCTCAAAGGTCTTTATGATGCCCGGCGCCTTTTCCGCGTCCGCCGCATTCTCCAATACCAGCACCGCTTCCGCAGAAGTCGGGATGGCGTTATGCTTCTCGCCGCCTTCCATGGCCGAAAGCCGCAGCGAAAGCTGTCCCCGCAGTTCATCCACCGCACGGCCGAGCAGGATGCAGGCATTCGCTCTTCCCAAATGAATGGCTTCGCCGGAATGTCCGCCGGCAAGCCCGGAAACCGAAAGACGATACGTCTCCGCACCGTTCACATCGGTACGTTCCACGGGCAGACGGCATATCGCCGTGGCGCCGCCCGCGCAGCCCGCCGTGAACACGCCTTCGCGCTCGGAATCCAGATTCAGCATCCGGCGGCCGCGCAGCGGGCTCGGATCCAGCGCAGCCGCGCCGAACATGCCGATCTCCTCATCCGAGGTAAACAGGCATTCCAGCCGCGGATGCGACGGCACAGCCCCATCCAGCAGGGCAAGACCGATAGCCACGGCTATTCCGTCGTCCGCACCGAGGGTCGTCCCTTCTGCAGACACCCAGTCGCCTTCCACCTTCAGCCGCAGGCCTTCCCGCTCCATATCGATCGGGCAGTCCGGATCCTTGACGCAAACCATATCCAGATGGCCCTGGATGATGACCGGTTCTTCCTCTTCCCGTCCCGGGGTCGCTTCCCGGATGATGATCACATTATCGGACGCGTCCCGGTAGTGTTCCAGTCTCCGCGTGCGCGCAAAGCCCACGCACCAGTCCGCGATGTCCTTCGTATGTCCCGAACCGCGCGGGATCCTGCTCATTTCCTCAAAAAAACTGAATACCGCAGACGGTTCCAGTCCGGCCAGAATGTCTTTATGCTCCATCATATCGTTTCACCTCATCCTTTCCGTTATCTCATTGCATCGCCGCAAAGCTCAGCGAGTTTATAAGCATATGCAGGAAAATCGGGCTCCAAAGCGTTCCGCCGCGCTCATAGCTCCAGCAAAGCGCAAAAGAGACCGGCACATACTGCACCGCAAATAACAGCATCGACACATCCATCCATGCGATCGCATATTGCCACACATGGTACAGCGAAAACAGGATCACCGTCACAACATAGGCCACGGTACGGCTGCGCTGCCGCAGCCCTCCGAACAGCACGCCCCGGAACAGGGTCTCCTCGAGCAGCGGGGCAATATAGATCCCCAGCCCTTTCAGAATGTTGAATTCCCGGCCTGTCAGATCGGATATAAGGGCATCATTCGGCGTCTGTGTTCCCATCTCCTGCGTGACCAGCATAAGGAAATAGGTCATCAGATAGGTCAGGCCCAGATTCACCAGATACCCCATCGGAACGGCGATCAGCCCCCGCGCCGTGTGGTCCAGCAGTTCGTCATAGTGCCGCTTCAGAAACGGCATCATGCACAGGCCCAGGAACCCCACGCCCACACTGTAATAAATCAGGTTCATGGTGCCCGTATTCATTTCCGGATAGTAGGAACTCAACATCCCCAGCAGGACCGGCAGCAGGAAAATGTGGATACCCAGATAACTCAGCCCAAGAAACATCTCGTTTTTTGTCAACCGGGATTCAAAGGGGATCTCCTGTCTCATACGTTCTCTGCCTCCTTTTTGAGTTCATACAGCAGCGAAAGCGCTTCGAGCGGCGTCATGCCGTCCAGATACAGTTCCCGAAGCCTTTGCGCCACCCGGTCGCTGCCTCCGTCCGTCAGGCTCAGCTGGCCTTCCTCCCGGGCTGTCGTCGTTCCGGCTTTGTCCGCCGTCCCCGGCCGACTGCCGCCGGCTTCCAGTTCCCGAAGGTATTCCTTTGCCTTGCCGATCACCCGGTTCGGCACGCCCGCCAGCTTCGCTACCTCGATGCCGTAGCTGTCATCCGCCGCACCGCGCACGATCTTCCGCAGGAAGATCAGTTTTCCGTCCCGTTTTCTCGCTGTGATATTATAATTGCGCACGCCGGGAACTTCTCCCTCGAGCGCCGACAATTCATGATAATGCGTCGCAAACATCGTCCGCGCACCCAGTCGGCGGCCGTCCGCACAGTATTCCAATACCGCACGCGCGATCGCCATGCCGTCATAGGTAGAAGTACCGCGGCCGATCTCATCCAGGATCAGCAGACTGTTCGACGTGGCATGGCGCAGAATGTCCGCCATTTCCGTCATCTCCACCATAAAGGTGCTCTGGCCCGCACTCAGGTCATCCGACGCACCGATGCGGGTAAAGACCCGATCCACCAGTCCGATCCGCGCCGACGACGCCGGGACAAAAGAGCCCATCTGCGCCATCAGGACGATCAGCGCCGTCTGCCGCATATAAGTGCTCTTACCGGCCATGTTCGGGCCGGTGATGATCGCCAGCCGATCCTCCCGGTCGTTGAGCAACGTGTCATTCGGGACAAACAGCGTGTCCTTCTGCATGTGCTCCACCACGGGGTGCCGGCCGTCTTTGATCTGCAGTTCCCGGGAGACCTCCACTTCCGGGCAGACATAGCGGTTGCGCACCGCCGTCTCCGCCAGCGAACAGAGGACATCCAGCCGGGCCACGGCCTGCGCCGCATTCTGCAGCGCATCCGTCTGGGACGCCACCTCCCGGATCAGCTGCATGAACAGATCATATTCCAGCTGCGCAAGCTTATCCCTTGCCGAGAGCAGGTTTTCCTCCAGCTCCTTGAGTTCCGGGGTGAAATACCGCTCACCGTTCACCAGCGTCTGTTTCCGGATATAATCCTCCGGCAATTCCGGTCTGCCCGCCGAGTTCGGAATGTCTATGTAATAGCCAAAAACCTTGTTATAGCCCACGCGAAGTTTCCGGATACCCGTCCGTTCCCTTTCCTTCGCTTCCAGGGCAACAACCGCATTCGCACCGTTGTCA
>JAUMXS010000088.1:1524-5012 GCA_030528965.1 Eubacteriales bacterium | reverse complement strand
TCTGGCATTTCGTACCGGGCGTCCGGTCAAGGTAAGCCTGAGCCGCGACGAAAGTATTCTCATCCATCCCAAACGACACGGCATGGAGATGGATTTCACCACCGGCTGCGATGAAAACGGCTATATTACAGCCATGAAAGCCGAGATCCGCACCGACACCGGCGCCTATGCTTCTCTGGGAGCGCCGGTACTGCAGCGTGCCTGCACCCACGCCTCCGGGCCATACAATTTCCAGGACATTGATGTTGTGGGCCGGGCATATTATACAAACAATCCGCCCTGCGGCGCATTCCGCGGTTTCGGCGTACCGCAGAGCTGTTTTGCCGCCGAGATGAATCTTGATCTGCTGGCGGAAATGGTCGGGATATCTCCCTTTGAGATGCGCATCCGAAACGCCATTCGTCCCGGACAGGTCCTTCCCAACGGACAGATCGCCGATCCCGGCACGGCTCTTGTCGAAACGCTGGAGGCCGTACGTCCTTTCATGGAGGAACATCCGAAAGCCGGCATCGCCTGTGCGTTTAAAAACAGCGGTCTCGGCGTAGGTATTCCGGACATCGGCCGCGCGCGGCTGGTTGTCCGCAGCGGCTGTGTGCATATCCACTCCAGCGCCGCCTGCATCGGTCAGGGCATGGGAACGGTCCTCACGCAGCTCGTCCATGAGGTCACGGGCATCCCGCGGGAAAGAATCCTCTACCAGATCCCGGATACGGCGCTGGCTCCCGACTCGGGCAACACGACCGCCTCCCGTCAGACGCTGTTCACCGGCGAAGCCACGCGCCGCGCGGCGCTTGCGCTGCGGGACGCGCTTAGTGACGGAAAGGCTCTGGAAGAACTGGAAGGCCGGGAATTTTTCGGGGAATACAGCGGCGTCACGGACGCCATGGGTTCAGAAAAGGAAAACCCCGTCAGCCATATCGCTTACGGCTATGCCACCCATGTGGTCGAGCTGGATGAGGACGGCAAAATCAAGCTGGTGCTTGCAGCACATGATGTCGGCCGGGCGGTCAATCCTTCCAATATCGAAGGTCAGATCGAGGGTGGGGTCACGATGAGCCTCGGATGGGCGCTCACGGAACAGTTCCCCCTGAAAGACGGCGCTCCCGCTGTCAAATACGGTACCTTGGGCTTGTTCCGGGCCGATCAGACGCCGGAGATCCGCGCGGTCATCGTGGAAAAGAACGATTCGGAACTTGCCTGCGGCGCAAAGGGAATCGGCGAGATCTGTTCCATCCCCACGGCCCCCGCCGTGGCCCTTGCCTATTATCAACGGGACGGCATACCGCGTGCATCGCTTCCTCTTAACGATACGCCGTACAGCAAAAACCGCAAATGATTTGCACTCCTATAAAAAAATCCGCCTTCTCTGAGGCGGATTTTTTGTTCGAGGCTTGTTTTATCCCAGGCCGTACAGTATCAAGCGTGTTCCGGCAGGAATGTTTGCCCCCGACTGCAAACAGACATTTATCGAATTGATGCGGCTCAGTTCGGTGGCCGTACAATAGCAGTTGGATCTGCAGGATGTAGACGAAGACGACAGGCTTGCAATTTGAGTAAATGCCCAAACTCTCTGATTCGGTATATGTCTTAGTTTAACCTGATGCTGGCTGGTACAACTGGTAAGGTAATCCATTGTTCCGCTCGAGCCATGATACTGACTGGAACTCAAGCCATTGACACGCATACATCCAATGCTGCTTCCGGAAGCACTCAGGGGTCCTACAATGGTGCAGACGAAATAATAATCCGTAAACTGCGATACATCAATATCGGAAATATCCAGATCAAGCTGTGCTGCCTCTTCCGTCGTGACAACATCCAAGATCCGGACCCAGGGCATATTGCTGATCACCTCGTCCAGGATGGCATTGTCCGCATTAAAATCTTCCCGCAGAACAGGATCGGTTTCCACCCACTGGTTCAGATTCAGTTTCTCTGTTTTATTCGTCGATGCCATTGACTTCTGCCTCCTCTTCTTTTCCGAAATAATCCACAGGCACTGTTCTCATTTCGATCCGCTGTGTCCCATCCGGACGACAGACCAGGACTTTGATCTCCATGGTCTCATTTGTTGTCTCGTTCATTGTCTCATTCATGGTATATACCTCCGTGAAAGTTCTTTCACCCACAGTGCCGTGAACGCAAAAATTGCACGCCGACGTGCAACCGGAAATGATTTTTCAAAAAAAGAACCGCCTGCCGGAAGGCAGACGGGCCGTTTTCTCGGAATATAATAAAAGGAAGGCCCGTACAGGGGCCTTCCTTTGTAATGATGCACTCGATGATCGGGGGGGTTATCAGTCGCCGCGGCGTTCGGCAGCATAGGCCAGCAGACGCAGCATATTGCAGGTGAAGCCGTACTCGTTGTCGTACCAGCTCAGGAGCTTCATGAAGTTCGGCATCGAACACGCTCGGACGGGTATCGCCGCAGATATCGCTGGAGACGATGGGATCCGTCTCATAACCCATGACGCCCTTCAGGGAGCCTTCGGTCGCGGCCTTGATGGCGGCACAAACTTCTTCGTAAGTAGCAGACTTCTCGAGACGCACGGTCAGGTCGACCAGGGAGACGTTCAGAGTCGGCACACGGATGGCCATCCCGGTGAGTTTGCCGTTGAGTTCGGGGATGACCTTGCCGACAGCCTTGGCAGCGCCGGTGCTGGTGGGGATCATGTTATCCATGATCGCGCGGCCCAGACGCCAGTCTTTGCGGGAATAGTTGTCGACGCTGTTCTGGCTGGCAGTCGCAGCATGCACGGTGGTCATAAGGCCTTCGACGATGCCGAAGTTGTCATGAATGACCTTGGCAAGAGGAGCCAGGCAGTTCGTGGTGCAGGAGGCGGCGGAGATCACGTTGACGGAGGGATCATAGGTCTCGTGATTGACGCCGTATACGAACATCGGAGTAGCATCCTTCGCAGGAGCAGACAAAAGAATGAACTTGGCGCCGGCAGCCAGATGCGGCTGTACGGATTCCGCGGAGAGGAACTTTCCGGTGCATTCCACGACATAGTCGACACCGAGTTCGCCCCAGCCCAGTTCTTCCGGACGACGGCTGTTGAGAAGAACGATCTTATGGCCGTCTACATAAAGGTGACCCTCATCATAGCTTACTTCGCCCTGATAGCGGCCATGGACCGTATCATAACGGAACGCGTAGGCCAGCTGTTCCGGCTTCTTGTCCGGAGCGTTCAGCGCAACGATGTCCATATCTCCACGCGCAATGGCTGCCCGAAGGACCAGACGACCAATACGACCAAATCCGTTAATACCGACCTTGATTCCCATGAATTATGTTCCTCCCATTATTTTGTTCTTGTTTTCAAAAATAGTTTGGTTCATGCAAATCACTTGCTGAATAGGAAAAATTTTCATCAATATTACTATAACACACTTTTTCCCTCTCGGCAATCGATTTTGTTTTTTTTGATGAAACAAAACGAAGGATTGTATTTCCTGTCAAACTCTGATAAAGTAATAATGCGGTC